>DASUFX010000421.1:0-20808 GCA_036274355.1 Kofleriaceae bacterium
CATGCGCGCCGAGAAGGTTGGCTCCGAGACGCTGCTCGCTCGGATCGTCGCGATGGTCGCCGAGGCGCAGCGCAGTCGTGCACCGATCCAGAAGCTCGCCGACCAGGTCTCCGCTTGGTTCGTGCCGATCGTGATCCTGATCGCGATCGCGACGTTCGTCGTGTGGTCGCTCGTCGGTCCCGATCCGCGGATGGCGCACGCGATCATCAACGCGGTGTCCGTGCTGATCATCGCGTGCCCGTGTGCGCTCGGTCTCGCGACACCGATGTCGATCATGGTCGCGACCGGTCGCGGCGCGCACATGGGCGTGCTGTTCCGCAATGCCGAAGCGATCGAGGTCATGCGGCAGGTCGATACGCTCGTCGTCGACAAGACGGGCACGCTGACCGAAGGTAAGCCGCAGCTCGTCTCCGTTGTCCCGACAACGGGTGACGAAGCATCGCTGCTTCGCCTCGCGGCTAGCCTCGAGCGTGCGAGCGAGCATCCGCTGGCCGCGGCGATCGTCGCCGGCGCGACCAAACGTAACGTCTCACTCGCGAACGTCGCGAGCTTCGAGTCCGTCACCGGCAAAGGTGTGCGTGGCGTCGTCGACGGCAAGAGCGTCGCACTCGGCAACCGCGCGATGATGACCGCCGACGGCGCTGACACGGAGTCGCTCGCCGACCGCGCCGAAGCGCTACGCGCCGACGGTCAGACCGTCATGTACATCGCGATCGACGGCAAGCTCGCTGGTCTCGTCGGTGTCGCGGATCCGATCAAGGATGCGACACCCGATGCGATCCGCACGCTCAAGGCCGAGGGTCTACGCATCGTGATGATAACCGGCGACAGCAAGACGACGGCGAACGCGGTCGCGAAGAAACTCGGCGTCGATGACGTGCTCGCCGAAGTGCTGCCTGATCAGAAGGCCGATCACGTCGCGCGGCTGCAGGCCGAGGGACGCAACGTCGCGATGGCCGGCGACGGCATCAACGACGCGCCTGCGCTCGCGCGCGCCAACGTCGGCATCGCGATGGGCACCGGCACCGACGTCGCGATGGAGAGCGCCCACGTGACCCTCGTCAAGGGTGACCTGCGTGGTATCGCACGCGCTCGCGCCCTGTCGCGAGCGACGATGTCGAACATCAAGCAGAACCTGTTCCTCGCGTTCGTCTACAACGCCGCCGGCATTCCGATCGCCGCTGGCGTGTTCTACCCGCTCACCGGCTGGCTGCTCTCGCCGATGCTCGCAGCGCTCGCGATGAGCCTGTCGTCGGTGTCCGTCATCACGAACGCGCTGCGACTGAGAAAGCAGCGGTGAGTTTGGCTACGGCATCCCGCAGGCGATCCACTCGCCGAGCAGCTTGCGCTCCGTGAGACTTGGAAACGGTTTATCGGGCGGCATGCCCTCGTTCGTCGACGCTGGGCCCGAGGCGGTCGTCTCGTCGATGTGATTCGAGACCGCGCGAATGCCAAAGATTGTGTCGAAGTCATGGAACGACGGAGCACCCATTCGCGCTGCCCCCGTGAGCTCGCTATGGTGACAGCGGGTGCAGTAACTGGCCATGAAGCCGGCGCCGAAGTTGTCATACGTCAGCGGCGAATTTGGCGGACACGTTGCTTCGGTCGGCGGTCCGAACACGGAGTCCTCGCCACCGCACGCGACGAGCGCGCACAATACGAGTGCTCTCATTGCCATTGCCATGTCATTCCCCCGTACAGCCCGACGCGAACCTTGACGTCCATGTTCGTCGGCCCGCTGTTGCGAATGAGCAGGAACCAGTCGCCCTGCGCCGCCGGCGTGTACGCGTAGTCGACCGTCATCTTGTTGAGCTCTTCGTAGACGACGACAGTCGTGTTGTCTGGATGGCCGTGGATGTTCCAGTCCAGCTCGGTGACCGGCGCCTCGAGATGGATCAGCGCGAGGTCATTCGGCCCGCCGGTCATGATGCCCTCGACGAGCTCGCCCGGCTGAAGCGGCTGCGTCTCCATGATCAACTCGCGCGGCGGGGCGGCGTCGACACCGCTCGCGTCCGCCGCGGCGGCCGCATCGATCGAGCCGAGCGGCGGGGTGTCGTCACCGCCGCAGCCGGCGACGAGCGCGACAAGCATCACCGCTCTCATTGGCCGAACCCCGGTGGCAACAGATCGCACGGCAACTGGCCGTTCGGCGGCCGCACGATCTCCGTCGGGCGATCGAGACAGTGTCGCAATGCCTGCGCGTCGGGCGCCGCGTCGCTCACGCCCGCGTCGTCCTTCGCTTTAAGGTTGTCGCCGCACGCCGCGAGGCATGCGACGAGGAGCAGCGCACGCATCAGTACTTCACCCAGATCTCGTCGCCGGCCGCGAGATCACCAGAGAGCACGCTCACGCCGGGTGTCATCGCGATCATCGCGTGGACGACCGCATTCGGGCTGTACGCGGCGCTGCCCTTCCACACGATGTGCGCGTCGCCGAAGTACAGCGGCACGTCGGCCTCGGCGATGCCCGCGGGCAGCATGAACTTGTTCCAGCCCTTCGCGCGCGCGGGAACCACGGTCAGCCGTGGCGCCGCATTGCCGGTCGTGTCGTCCGGTTTGTCCCAGACGACGACGGTGTCGCCCGTCGCGTCGCGGCACGTCTGCGTGACGCTGAACATGAGCTGCGTGAACGGCACGTCGGGAACTTTGAGCCGCAGCGTGAACTCGGGGTACGTGTTGTCGTCGGTCTCGTAGGTCGCCTTCTCCCACGTCACCGTCGTGACGTTGTTGTTGGCGTCCTTGGTAGCCTTCGGCGCGCCGAACGGACCGTACAGGCCACGCACGCCGGTGACGCCGGTCGGAATCGCGACCTCGATCTTCACGGTGTCCTTGCCGGAGCAGCCGTGGCTAACGCCAAAGGTGACGAGTTGGCCCGACACGTTCGCGAACGCGGGGCCGCCCTCGATGTGAGGGTGAGCAGCTGCTGTGCCGCTGATGAGAGCGACCAACAGAAACTTCTTGTGCATAGAAAACTCCTAAGGAGCGTCGACGCCAGCGTCGAGGAAAGAGTGATTGCGGTTGCGCTCACACGCGATCCACTCGGCGAGCTTCGTGCGCTCCTCGGCGGTCGGTTTCGCGCAGTTCTTATCGAGTGCACCACCCGCGACGCTGGGACAGCGGTCGGGCGGCATGAACTCGTTCTTTGCATCCGGGCCGAAGCCCGCTTGTTCGTCGATGTGATCCGGCGTCTCGAGCACGCCGAGGAGCGAGTCGTAGTCGTGATAGACCGGCGCACCATTGCGCTGCGCACGCGGCAACTCGCTCGAGTGACACCACGTGCAGTACTTCGTCATGAACTCGTGGCCGAAGTTGTCGTACGTGAGCGTCAGCGGATCCGGCTCGGGACACATGGTCCCCGTCGGTTCCGGCGACGGCCCGCACGCAACGACGAAAGCGAGTAACAAGATGACGCGCATACGTGCTCCTAGAAACTCACGGCGGTCGAGACCACGCCGCGAACGGTGAAGGGATCGCCGGCAATGCCGGCCTGCAGCTCTGCCGCCGTCGAGAAGCGGCCACTTCCCCACGCCACCCGCGCCGCACCGATGATGCGATTGTCGCCGTTGCCGATCGGCACGCCACCGGAGAACCGAGCGCCACCGTGAACGTGCGGAGTAAACGCGTAGTCGCCAGAAGCGCTCCACGTGAATTCCTGCATGTTCATCGGCTCGACGATCGGCCACATCCCGTGATCGTGACCGCTATCAGCACCGAGTGCACGGCTATAGCCGGCAGTCGCCGCCACCGCAAAACGCTCGACCATCCACGTGCCGAACAGCGCGGGCATCGCCATCGGATGGCCCATGCCCATGCCGCGGCGATCGTCGCCAATCGGCGCCGACACCGCTGCAACAACACCAGCGTGACGGTGATGGTTGCCGATCAGCATCGCCTGGCCGTGGATGACGAAATCGCCGAAGCCATAAAACTCGGCGCCGTTCTCCTCCAGCCGATACAACGCGACGCTCGTGCCGGCCGCAAAGCGCTCGTTCGCCCACTGCACCGCGGGCACGACGCCCTGATAGTTGCCGGTGTAGAGCGGCTGATCAAACGACGCCGCGATCATCGTCACGCCAGCACCGAACGCATGCCCATCGTCACCGTGGTCGACGGTGTGCATGTGATCGGCGCGCGCCAAGCCTGCGCTCAGCAGTAGCGTGCCGGCGATCCAGAACCGCATGGACATCGTACGAGCTACATGCCCTTTTGGGTGACGTAGTCCATACATGCCTCGCTCACCTCCGTTGCCGTCGCGCTCGTCGCGGATAGGTTGGTGCCGAGGTAGGTCATGCAATCGGCCGTCGTGGCGCCGCACACTTCCGTATGGCCGGCGATCGGATGCTCGAGACAGCAGACGACGATCGCTTCCTTGACCGGCAGCATCTCGCCGCCGCTGGTGTGATCGTCGAAGCAGTCTTGATACGTGTCGAACGCCTCTTCGCCGTCGTCGTGGCCACAGGCGAAAGCGAGCGTGGAGAACAGAATCGCAGTGAGAACCAAACGCATAACAAACCTCGTAGCGAGAAATGATCAAATGCACGCGAGCAGAGCTCGCGCACGCGGACAACGGTTGGATACGTCGTCGCTCGCTAAGAAGGCGCGTCGGGCCGTTGCGGTGCAGGAGCAGGATGAGGAGCTGCGTGCGTGAACGTCGGCGCGATGGCGACCGGCGCGGGCAGGTTCACGATCGCGATCTCGATCGCCTCGAATGCAGGCGCTTCCGGCGAGACGAACTGCTGCGATGTCTTGTGACACGCGCGCATCTGCGACTGGTTGCTCTTGTCGGGCTTGTGGTCGGGACACTTGCAGTGATCCGGATCCGGACAGCAGCACTCGGTCTTCGTCGCCACCGTGCGCAGCTGCGAGACGGGCACGCAGATCGCGAGCACGATCGCCACCATGAAGGTAGCGGCGGCAGTCACGACGCGGCGCAAGCTCACCCGCACATTTGGGCATTAGGCCGCCGGAGTGTCAACGAAAGCCCGTCATCACACGGCATAACTGTGGTGAGGTCCGCGTTGCGCGCTCGATGAGAGTGGCGCTCATTGCTGCGATCGTGACGCATGTCGCGGTGATCGCTGCGACACTCGTACCTGTAACAAATCAGCCGTAGTGTCCGTCGCGCGAGCGCTAGCGCGGCGCTTCGAGCAGTAGCCCGCGGCGCATCACCGAGCGGCGCAGCGAGCGCAGCTTCATGTGATCGATCGACAGGATCACGAACGAGATCAAACCGCCGAGCACGAGCGTGCCGAAGCCCGCGTGCGTGGCATGCAGCGCTGCGAACGCGACTGCGGCCCAGCAGATGAAGTCGCGGCGCACGACGTACGGCAGATACGTCAGGATGAGCTCGAGCGGCTGCGGCAGCGGTTCCTTCGTCGTGATCACTTTTGTCGCCGCAGGTGCGAGGCGCATGCTGTTCGGCTGCTTGCCGGGCACGACCTCGAAACGACCGACGTAGTCCTGGCTGTTCGCCGAACCGACCGCGACGATGATGTTGTAGTAGATGCAGTAGATCGACCACAGATACGTAACGACGCCGACGGCTGTCGCTGCGAGCCACGGATCGAAGCCGAGGTTGCCGAAGTAGTTCGGTCCGAACGCGAGGTGGCAGTGCCAGCCAAGCGCGACCATGTAGCCAACCGATGACAGCTCGTCGACGACCGTGTCGACCCAAGCGCCGTAGCGCGACGACAACAGCTTGAGGCGCGCGATCTCGCCGTCACAGCAATCGATGTACGACGCGAGCAACACGACGACGGTGCCGAGCAACACGAGATCGAAATCCGCGTGCGCGGTCAGCCAGCAGCCGAACGCGACCATCATCGCAACGAAGTACGAGATCTGGTTCGGCGTGATCGGCGTCCACACGAGCAGCTTCGACAGCGGCATCGACACCGGCCGATACGCGTAGCGCG
Organism: Kofleriaceae bacterium; assembly: GCA_036274355.1. Classification (GTDB taxonomy): domain Bacteria; phylum Myxococcota_A; class Polyangia; order Haliangiales; family Haliangiaceae; genus JABFXX01. The sequence goes on from DASUFX010000421.1 coordinate 5,915, forward strand.
TGATCGCGTTGTCCTGCGGCTTGATCAAGATGCGATGCAACAGGCGCGTTGCCGCGCGTCGCTCGTCGGGAGTCGCGATCGGAGCGCGTGCGATCGCGCCATGCGGAACGCGCTGCGGCTCGGAAAATTTCGCGACGATCGCTACATCCGTTTCGCCGCGCGCGAGCGCAGCGACGACATCGGTTGCGGCGCCGCCACCGACGACGAATGCACCTGCGAACTCTCCGGGCGTCAGATCATTGACGGCAGGGTTGTCGGGCACCACCGCGATCGCATCACCGCCGCTCGCGATGAGTTTGTCGACGAGCGGCGTGTGCACGAGCTGGTTGGCGCGGATGACGAGCAATTTGCCCGAACGCGCGGTCCACCACGACTCGAGGGAAGCACGCGAGTTGTCGTCGTCGACAACGTGTACCGACTCCGCGCCGATGCGTTTTGCAACGCGCACCGCTCGCTCGCACGCGGACAAGCCGGCGATCCGTACCTGCGAGAGCGGGTCGGCAGCTAGCACGATTGCGTGGAGGTTCGCCATGGTCCGACCGCACTAGCTTCTACAGAATGCGAGCCCTCTTCGCCAGTGGCGCGTTGATCGTTGCCGGGTGACAGGATCTTGTCAGCACGAAGGCGCTTCGCGCGTGGACCTGTCAAAAGTTGAACAGGTCAGAGGGTCAACTGCCTGAAAGCCATGCGCGCATATCGTTTGCAGAAGGCCGGTCTCTAAATCATGAAGGCAGTCATCCTAGCCGCGGGCTGTGCGACGCGGCTGCGTCCCCACTCCGACGATACGCCGAAGACCCTCTTGCCGGTCGGCGGCGTACCCATCCTGCGGCGGACGATTACGAGCCTGCTCCGCTGTGGCTTCGACCAGTTCGTCATCGGTACTGGCTACCTCGAACACATGGTTCGCCAAGCGGTCGAGGCGTGGTTTCCCACGCTCGACGTCACCTACGTGAGCAACAAGGATTTTCGCAGCACGAATAACGCTTACTCGCTCCTGCTCTGCCGCCCGCACGTCGAGAACGACAGCTTCATCCTGCTCGATGGCGACGTCGTATTCGATCTCGGAGTCATCGAAGAGCTGGTCGAGCGCGGCCCCGACTGCCTGGCCGTGCGCTCGGTTGGCGAAATTGGTCTCGAGGAAGTGAAGGTCACTGCAGACGTCGAGGACCGCGTGCTCGCGATCGGCAAGCATGTCCCGGTGCGCTCGGCGATGGGTGAGTCGGTCGGTATCGAGCTGTTCAGCGCGGCGTCGTCGCGCCGGCTGTTTGCAGCACTCCACAACCGCGTCACCGAGCAAGGGCTCGTGAACGAGTACTACGAGGCTTCATTTCAGCAGATCATCGACGACGGTACGACTCTCTACGGAGTCGACATCGGTTCGATGTATGCGACCGAAATCGATACGATCGACGACCTGTTGGCGGCCAATGCCCGCCTTGCGGCGCGCCCGGCGTTCGACATCAGCGTCGGTGCGGTCCGGCTAGCGGTCTAGACGCCCCACCGTCGGTCAGCAGTTCTCAGTTGTCCTCGGGTACTTAGTCGGGCAACGTGGCCCTCATGAAGGGGCTGCTGTACCTGGTCCTGTTACTCGGCGCGTGTGCAACGGCATCGCGCGAAGACGTAGTCGGCGAACGTCCGGATGGCGGACCGCCGGGCGGCGGCGGCAGCGGCAAGGACGCGAGCGTGATCCCGCCGGTCGATGCAGCACCACTGCCCGATGCGCCACCGGGCCAGCAGCAAGTCACGCTCGAGCAGACAAACAACAACACGATGGCGGCCGGCGCCGCGATCGCATGTAGCTCGTCGATCGCCGGCATCCCGGTCGGCACGCGCGACAACAGCTGGTATCGCGTCTTCAAGCTCAGCGACTACGGCATCACGGGCGCTTTCACGCTCCAACGCATCACGTTCTACACGGACTACGCGTACGCCGGCAGCGGCACGTCGCAGCCGGCGTCGCTCAAGATCGGCACGTACTCGGGCACGCCCGACACCGACACGCTGACGACGGGATCGATCGCCAACTTGATGACGGTGCCGATCATGATTCCCGACGCCGACTCGTCCGGCGGCACTCCCCCGCCGGTGATCACGGACGTCACCGTCAACATCCCTGCAAACTCGAACCTGATCGTCGAGCTCGCGCTTCCGGATGGCTACGCCGACGGTAACTTCTACTACATCGGGGTGAGCTCCGGCGGCGAAGCCCACAAGGGCTACATCCGCGCGACGCCGTCGGGCTGCAACATGACGATGCCGAAGTCGCTGACGAGCGCGACCGGGCTCAACCAACCGACGAACTCGATCTTGCTGAGCGTTACCGGCACCAAGATGTGAGTAGGAGATGTCGGGTTGCGACCCGACGCAGGCGCGCGGCACCATGGCTAGATGGGCTCTTTGCGCTGGCTCTCATGCGTGGTGTTGGTGGCGTGTGGACCGACGGAGGTGACGGCACCGGCGGGCGGTGGCGAGAATTTCGAGAACCCGTATGACGTCACGCGCACGCAGCTCGCGCAGACCGAGGACATGACGATCGCGCCGCAGCTGTCGCTCGCGTGCTCGGATGCGAACGGCACGAAGGAGAACAGCTGGTATCGAATGTTCCCGCTCGCCGACTACGGGGTCGACAAGCCGCTGACGATCCATCGCGTCAACTTCGGCGTGCAGACCGCGATCGGCGACCAACGTGTGAAGGTGTCGATCGGCACCTACGCCGGAGACGCCGGATCGGTCGAGCTCGACCCGACCAAGATCGACGTCCTCGGCCTGACGACCATCCCGGTCCCGGAAGGCGCTTCGCAGATGCTGCAAGCGAACTTCCCGGCCATCGAGGTCCCGCATAACGCGAACCTCATCGTTGAGATCAAAAGTGAGGGGACCGGGGACGGGCGGTTCTTCTACCTGGGTGCGACGCGGGGCGCCGAGACGATTCCCGGCTACTTGCGCGCCCCTACGTGCAAGACCCCGAACCCGGTCATGACCTCTGCGCTGGGCTTCTCCCAGACCCATGTGATCATCGCTGTATCCGGCGCCTACTAAGTTTGATTAGTATCGCGGCGAATGAGGTGGCTGGCCCTAGTGCTCGCCTGCGGCTGCGCGTCCGCAGGATCGCAGGATCAATTCGGCGGCGTGGACGGCAACAACCAGCCGCAGCCGGATGGCCAGCAAAATCCGATGATCGATTCATCGATGGGCGGCATGGACGGTTCCGGCAGCAACATGCCGACGTCGCACACGCTGACCCAGACGACGAGTCAGACGCTCAAGGCGGCCAATACGATCGCGTGCGGCGCTAGCGGAACCACCGCAGCGAACAACTGGTATCGCGTGTTCGATCTCCCGGCGATGGGCATCACGACGTCGATCGCGGTGACGCAGGTGTCGTTCCAGGTCGAGCACTGTCACGCGACCGCGAACAACGGCTGCACGGTCGCAGTGCGGGTTGGCACGTACTCGGCGACACCCGGCGCGACGCTCGCGACCGCGAACATGACGATCCTCTCGTCGAATCCGACCGTGACGATTCCCGAGATCGTCGAGTCCGGAACGACCACCCCGGGTGGCACCGTCAACGCACCGGTCAGCGCGACCATCCCCGCGGGCTCGAAGCTGCTCGTCGAAGTCGACGCGCCCGACGGCACGGGCGTCTACGCGTTCTACATGGGCAGCAACGACGGCGGTGAGAGCGGGTTCGGCTACATCATGGCTCCCACGTGCTCGGTCAGCACGCCAACGAACATCAGCACGCTCGGCACGCCAGCGCCGCGCCACCTGCTGCTCACGGTCACCGCGACGTATTGATCGCGATGCCCGCGCGCGGGTAGCTGCGACGGCGATCAGCCGCGATGTCGTCGAGCGTGGCCGCGATCGCGGCGTGGTCGGCCGTCACGCGCTGATGGTTCGTCTCGGCGAGCGTGTCCGCGATGTCTCCGCGCAGCGGCGCGGCAAGTCCGCCGAGCATCTGCGCCTGCTCGGTGATGTCGACGACTGCGGTATGCGCACGCACGCGATCGAGAAGCTCGAGCGGCACGAGCTGCAGCAAGGGATCCGGCGAGCGGCGGAGGAACGGCACGAGCCGCGCTGGCGTCGCGAGATCGATCGTCGCGTCGGGGTGAAACTCGGCGACGCCTGCGGTCGGAACCCGCGCCGCGACACGATCGCGAATCAGCCGCAGCTCGGCCGGTGTCGCTCCGAGCTCGGGCGCGACGACCATCGCGACGCGAGTTTCTGCGCGCCCCAGTAACCGCTGGGCTGCGCCGACCCAGGTGTCGAGTGCCGGCGTGTCCCACAGCACCTCTACCGCGATCTCGCCGCCGGTGCGCGCCGCCTTTGCCCACGGGCAGAAGTCATAGGTCTCGACGATCTCGACGATGTATCTATCGAGGAGCCGCCGCACCTCAGCAAACTTCGGGTCCACGCAACCATTCTAGAGTTTGCGTGTCATCTTGAGGGAGTCGTGAAGCTCGCTATCGTCTTCGTCCTCGCCACAACGGTCACCGCCTATGCGGACGACCGCTGCGCGACCGGCGTCGAGCTCGCGAAGCAAGCGCACGATCTGCCGCGCGCAGCGCTCTACCTCGAGAGTTGCACCGACGACGATAGCGTCCGCGTGCGCAACAGCGTCGCGCACAAGCTCGAAGACACCCAGCTGTCACATGTCACCGTGGTCTCGATGCCCGAAGGCATCGAAGGCGAGACCACCGCGATGCCGGGCGAGAAGTTCACGACGCCCGCGACGATCTGGACGAAGGCCGGCACCTACAAGATCACGGTCGGCGGCCAGACGGTCGAGAAGGTCGTCGAGCCGCATAGCCGCACGACCGTCATCATCAACGTGCCGCCGCCGCCGAAGCCCGCGAAGAACGGCAGCGTGTCGTTCGAGGAAGAGCCGGAGCAGCACCAAGGTACGCCCGCTGCGGTGAAGCACGGCACGATGTTGCCGAAGAAGTACCTGAAGCCGAGCGCGCCGACCGGCGAGCAGATCGATGATCCGCTGCCGTATCACACCGACTCGACGCTCGCGTGGCGCCTCGGCGTCCGCGCGACCGGTGGCATCGCGGATCGCACGAACGCGGGCATCGCGCCGAGCGTCGGCCTCGCCGTGCTCGCCGCGCGCCCGCTCGACGGACCGATCATGCTCGCGACACGCCTCGACTACGCGCATCGCAAGCTCGACACGATCGGTCTCGAGGTCGGGTTCGCATTTCTGGCGCTCGAGCGGCCATCGTTCGTGCTATCGGCGACCGCCGCCCTGCGCGGCGAGGTCCGCGTGCAATCGAAGCTCGATCAGATGGACGTCAATCGCGCCGGCATCGCGGGCGCCGCAGGCCTCGATCTCGCCGTGCTGTCACTGCCGCTCGCGTTCGGCGCGCGCGTCGAGCAAGGCTTCTCCGAGCTGATGCCCGGCGTGCACGACCGCGCGTACCTGCTCGAAGTCGGCTACGACTGGCGCTAGACCACGAACAGGTCGAGCGTCGGATCGAGTCGGCGCAAGTCGTCCGGATCCGACGTGGCCACAGCGTGCTTGTTCTCTCGTGCGCACAGGACGACTGATGCATCGACCACGTCCGCCGTCCCGGTCACGCCACACAGCTGGCCCGCCGCCCGCGCGCGAAACTCGTCGAGGACCTCGACCCGGACCTGGGGTGCGGTCAAGAACCGCGCGATCCGCGCCTGCCGCCGACCGTCGCGCCATGCCTGAGCAACTACCCCTGCCGGAATAGCGATGTCGACCTTCTGTCTTCGCACTTCATTCAGAAAGATCATGAAGTCACGATCGTGCCGCTCGAGCGCGATCAATGCACCGGTATCGAGTGTTAGTCCGCTCATCGTGCCGCTCGACGACCGTGCTTCGCGTTCATCAAGAGCGCCACTTTCCTGCGAGCGCGCTGGCGTTCGGCCGCGGTGGGTGGGCCTCCTGCCTGTTCGATCCATTCGTCGAGCATCGCCTCGAGCTCATCACGCTCCGCCTTCTGTTCGACAGCTTGGGCGACGTACGCACTCACGCTCGCTGCCTCCCCCGCTTTCACCGCCCGACGGGCCTTCGCGACGAGATGGCTGGGAACGCTTACGGCAATCTTTTCGTACCGAGTCATGCCACCGCGTTTACTCGGTGCCTCTGACGCCGAACGTACACGACGGGTCATACCACCAGTATGACCGGGGTCTAGAAGTCGGTCAATCCAATCTCGAAGTACACCTCGTGGCGCTCGCCCTCGAGGCCGTAGGCGTAATCGAGGCCGAGCAGCGGCAGCACGACGTTGCCGACGTAGATGCGCACGCCGCCACCGACGTCACTGCGGATCCAGTGCGCGTCGCCCAACTGCGTCGGCAGGTACTCGCGCGTCTGCGTATCGCGCGCGTGAAAGCCGACGTAGCCGGCATCGAAGAATCCGATCGCGCGGAACGAGAACATCCACCACTTCGCGAGCTGCATCGAGTACTCGGCGCGACCCGCCGCGCGTCGATCGCCGCGGAACATGTCGACCGGATAGCCGCGCAGATCGATCACGCCGCCGAGCGTGAGCTCTTCGTGCAGCGGCAAGTGGTGGCCGATGCCGAGTGATGTGCGGAATTCGAGCTGGTGCTCGCGGCCGAAGCGACCCAAGAAGCCGGCCGCGTGCGGATCCTCGGGGAAGAAGCGCCAGCTGTAGTACGCGCGCGCCGCGGCGACCTGATAGTTGTAGTCGCTGAGGCCCGGCACGCTGACGTCGGTGATCAGCTGCGCGTAGGGTCCCCACGTCACGCCGTAGCGATGCTGGCGATGATCGACCGTGAGCCGGGTCTGCACGCTGGTATCCCAGCCGTCGCGCTCGGGTCGCGTCGTGAATTGCGAGAACTGCGAGTAGCCCGGCTTCAGGCGAGTGTCGGCGCTGAGCCACCAGTAGAACCGCCAGCCGAACAGCACGCCGAGATCGGCGAACGTCCACAGCGTCTCGCGAGCGATCGCGTAGTCGGTCGGCTGCGCTGGATCGTTGACGTACTCCTGGATCAACCGGCGCACGAAGTAGATGTCGAAGCGCAGTTGCAGCTTGGTGGCGCGAAATGCCGGATCGAGGTACGTGCCGAAGAACAGCGAGTTGATGTTGCCGACCTGGCCGTAGAGCAGGAGCTTCTTGTCCTGGCCGAACAGGTTGTTCTCGGCGTAGCCGACGCCGACCGACCAGTTGTCGGGAAGTAGGTAGAGCGTCGGCGCTGCGACCCACGACCACTTGTCCTCGAGCGTCGCGACGATGATGACGCCGCCGGGCGCTTCTTCGAGCCAGACCGTGACCGACTTGAACAGCTCGCTCGACAGCAGCGCCGCCTGCAGCTCGGGCAGCATGTCGACGCTGATAGGATCGCCGAGCGAGACGCGCGCGAGCCTCATCGCGGTCTCGTTCGTCGTCTTGCTGTCGCCGCGCACGCGCACGCCGACCAGCGGCTTCGCATCATCAGCCAGAGCCTGGGCCCGCGCCGCCCCCAGCAGCGCAACAACTACGATGACGGCGCGCAAACGGCGGTCAGTTTACTTCTTCTTCTTGCCCGGCAGAATGTTCATCAGCTTGCAGATGATGCCGAGCATGATCTCGTCGGCGCCGCCGCCGATCGAGAGCAGGCGCGTATCGCGATACGCGCGCGCCGCGACGTTGTCCCACGTGAAGCCCATCCCGCCGAAGTACTGCAGGCACGTGTCGGAGACCTCGCGCACGAGGCGGCCGGCCTTGAGCTTCGCCATCGACGCGAGCATCGTGACGTCGGTACCGGCGACATACTCCTCGACCGCGCGATAGATGAGCGAGCGCAGCGCTTCGACCTCGGTCTTCATCTCCGCCATGCGGAAGTGAATGACCTGGTTGTCGATGAGCGGCTGACCGAACGTGTGGCGCTCTTTGCAATACGCGATCGTCGCGTCGATGAGCCCTTCCATGCCGCGCAGCGTGCCGACGGCACCGCAGAGGCGCTCTTCCTGGAATTGCACCATCTGCATCATGAAGCCCATGCCCTCTTCACCGATGCGATTGCGCTGCGGCACCCGCACGTTCTCGAAGAACACGGGGCACGTGTCGCTCGCGCGCATGCCGAGCTTGTCGATTTTCGCACCGATCTCGACGCCCTTCGTCTTCGCTGGGATAACGACGAGCGTCTTGTTCATGTGGGGCGCGCCCTCACTCGTGCAGACGAGCGTGCAGAGCCAGTCCGCCTGCGCGGCGTTCGTGATCCACATCTTGCTGCCGTTGATCACGTAGTCGGCGCCATCTTTGCGCGCGGTCGTTTTGATCTGTGCGACATCGGAGCCACCCGACGCTTCGCTCACTGCGATCGATGCGATCTGCTCGCCCGCGATCACGGGCGCGAGGAACTCCTGCTTGAGCTCGTGAGTGCCCCACCGCGAGAGCGCCGGTGTGGCCATATCGGTCAACACCCCGAGCGCCATTGGTATGGAGCCTGACGCACAAGTCCCGAGCTCTTCGGTCACAACCATTTGATACGAATAGTCGAGCCCCATACCGCCGTAGGCTTCGGGCTTGTTCACACCGAGGAGGCCGAGGCGACCGGCTTTCTTTGCCACTTCGTGCGCTGGGAACGCGCCATCGCGTTCCCACTTATCGACATGCGGGTTGATTTCCTTCTCGACGAAGTCACGCACCGTGCGGCGCAGCTGCTGGTGTTCATCCGTGAAGCGCATCGGGCTGACCGTACAGGAAGTGTGAGAAGGTGTCATCTGCACGAAAGTTGTCCGGTTTTCGTACAGAGACCGGTTCACTTGTGCAGCTGTTTTTCCTTTGATCGCAGGCGCGTGATCATGGGAGTTTGTACTCGTTCGGGAGTAACTTTACTGAGGTCTACGTGCTGCCGATCATTCTGAAAATTCGCCTCATGGGAATGGCTGCAGCGAGCTGGACTGCGGCCGCTTCACCGATGCCGTTGCCGGCGGAATCGGTCGCTACGCTATTCGCGACGCGCGCTGCGACGCCGGTCGACGTCGATCTCTACGACGAGAACGATCATCAGAAGGGCCACATCGCGATCTGGCGCGATGGATCCGTCGACGAAGACACGCGCGTGATCGTCAAGCGGATGTTCCGCTGCCGCAAGACGCACCGCGAAGCGATGATCCATCACACGACGCTCGCGATGCTCGCCGATGTCGCCGAGCGCTACGAAGGCAAGACGATCGAGTACGTCTCGGCGTTCCGCGTCGGCCATGCAGAATCGCGCACGTCGCCGCATCGTGATGCGCGCGCGATCGACTTCCGCATCCGCGGCACCAACCTGCGCGAGATTCGCGACTACCTGTGGCGTACGTACACCGAAGTCGGCGTCGGCTGGTATCCGAAGGGCCAGTACATTCACATCGACGCGCGGCCGACGATGACGGACATGTCATGGACGTTCGTCAACGGTACAAATCGGTATCATCCGTACTGGGCTGAGCTCGCGCGCAAACCGGAGCTCGAGACGGACGCCGCGCAGATGGCGCACGCTCGTCGCTCCGGCTCGTAGTAGCCTCGCCGCGTGATTTCGCGGTTCGCACCGTCGACGACGGGCGAGGCTCATCCCGGCACGCTGCTGTCGGGCTTGCTCGTCTGGCTCGACGCGCGCACGCGCAAAGGCCAGGCGCTGCTGCGACTCGAAGATCTCGATCGCACGCGCGTGAAGGAAGCGTGGTCGGATCAGCTCCTCGAGGCGACGCGCTGGCTCGGCCTCGACTGGGACGCGGTGATCGTGCAGAGCGTCCGCAACGCATCGCACGAGCGCGCACTCGATCAGCTCGAGGCGCTGGGCCGCCTCTATCCATGCACGTGCAGTCGCGCCGATAGGGCCGGTGGCCGTCGCGCGCCCGATGGTAGCTGGGCGTACGAGAACACGTGCCGCGGCAAGCTGCTGCCCGATGGCGGCTGGCGTGCAGTCGATGGCAGCGTGCGCGTGCAGCTGCCTGACGAACGCATCGAGCTTGTCGACGACGGTGGCCTCGATCTCTCGCAAACACCCGCACACGATATCGGCGATCCGATCGTGCGCCGTCGCGATGGCGTGATCGCGTATCAGCTCGCGGTCGTCATCGACGACGCGGACGAAGGCATCACCGATGTCGTCCGCGGTCGCGACATCGCGCCGAGCACCGCGACCCAGGTGATGCTGCAACGACTGCTCGGCCTGCCGACGCCGCGCTATCGCCATCACTTCCTGTTACTCGAACACAGTGGAGACAAGCTCGCGAAGCTGCACGGCTCGATTCCGTGGAGCGTCGTGCGCGCGCATTACAGCGGCGACGCGATGTGCGGCGCACTCGCGCATGCGGCCGGTCTGCTCGCCACGCCGCGCCCGTGTACGCCGAGTGAGCTCGTGCACACGTTCACGTGGTCACGCGTGCCGACCGCCGATCGGCTCACGCACTGGCGCGACAACAAGCTCGTGTTCGAGTGATTACTCGGGCACGACGCCGTTGATCGGCACCCAGATCGTTTCGCCGGAGCCGCCGACCTCGAGCTCGTAGTAGCCCTGCAGCAGCTGGCGCACCGTCGCCGATTGCATCAGCCCGCCCGGTCCGGGCACGAGCACGCGACCGCCGGGTGCGATCTTCTTCGAGCCGCCGATCTCGCCGGAGGTAGATGCGCTCGACGCACCGCCCGAGCCGATCGCAGACATGCCGATGCCCATGATCGCGCCGCGGTGCCCCTCGACGGGCGTGATCTTCGCGTCGTTCGCGGTCGACTTCGGCGCCTCGCTGCCGGGATCCGTCTTGTCGTCGGCCGCCTGCACTTCGACCGCGCCCGCGCGACGTGGCGACGAGGGTGGCACCGGCGTCTGGATGACGCGATGTGGGTCGGGGGCCGGCGACGCCGAAGCCCCAGCCGACGTGATCGGTGCCGCCGCGGCCGCATGTCCCGGCGCCGTCTGCTTCTCCTCGCGGAGTGGCTTCTCCTTCGGCTTGACCACGATCTCGCCCGACGCCTCGACCTGCGGATGCGTCTGCGCACGCGGCTTCGGCGTGCTTGCCGGCGGTTTCGCGGCGGGCGGCGGCACTTGGCGGACGGTCTCGAGCAGGTTCGATGGCTCGGGACGCGGCGCACGCGCAGTCTCGACCAGATGCTGCTGATCGCGGCGCGTATCGCCGTTTGCGGGCAGCCGCGGGTTCGAGCCTTGCGCGGTCATCTGCTGCCACGGCCGCGAGCCGTCGTCGGCGATGATCGACAGGTGGCCCATGCGTACGAGCTCGACACCGAACACTGCGCCGGCCGCCGGGTTGTAGGCGACCAGCTCTTCGATGATGTTGCCGAGCATCTGTGGATCGGTGACCGCGTTCGGCGTTCCCGCCATCACGACGCGACGTGTGAGCAAGCGCGCGAGCATGCGCTCGATGCTGCGCGACACGCTGCGCAGGACGCCGTCGTTCACGGCATCGAACGGCAGGCCGACGAACTGCGCGACGAGCAGCGCCGGATCCATGCAACGAACTTGTAGTGAACCGTTTGCGCGGATGCGCACGTGCTGTCCCGTCGTTGGCAGCTGGAACAGCGTGATCATGTCGTACGAAACTTCGACCGGCGCGGTGAGCACGAAGTACGCCGACACGGGGCGCATCGGATCCGGTGTGCGCCAGCGATGTCGTCCTGGTCCGAGTCGATCGCCGACCATGAACGACGGGCACATCACGACGAGCTCGTCGTCCGCGCACGAGACCTCGTACTCCTCCGGGCCGATTGGAAACGGCCAGGCGAAGACTAGATGGTCAGACGCGACAGCGTCGCGCGCGATCACCGGCATCACCCGCAATACTAACAGGTTTGCGACGAGGGAAGGTGGCGGCGGAGTGCGCCGTAGAATGCTGCGACGAGTTGGGACAGTCGTCCGGCGGACGCCTATTCACCGGCGTCTTCGAGGCCCTCGTCCATGTCTGTCTCGGCCACCGGATGGATGCGCACTCTGCGCACGCGGCGTGGCGATGCCTCGATGACCTCGAGGACCGTGCCGTTATCGGTAGTCAGCTTTTCGCCGGCCTGCGGGATTGCCTGCGCGAGCGACATGCACAGTCCGGCAATGGTCGTGCGGTCCTTACCGACCGGCAGGTCCAGGTGGAGGTCACGGTTGACTTTGCGCACCGCCGCCCAACCTTGCACGAGGATCGTGCCTTGCGGCTCGCGCACGAAGTACTGCTCGACGACGTCGTCCTCGCTCATGATGTCGCCGACCAGCTCTTCGATCAGGTCTTCCGCGGTGACGAGACCCGAGAGGCCGCCGTTGTCATCGACCACGACCGCCATCTGGGTCCGGCGGCGCTGCAGCTCGCGAAGCAGATCGAGCGCGCGCGTCGACTCCGGCACCTTGTGCGGCGGCCGCAAGATGTCTTCGAGCACGACAAGACCCTTCTCCCACGCGAGTGCGAGAACGTCGCGCGCGACCACGTAGCCGACGATATTGTCGATCGACTGATCGAACACCGGCATGCGGCTGTGGCCTTCTTCGAGGATCACGCGCTGCACTTCTTCCGGCGGCGCGCCCCGGCGCAGCGCGACGACGCGATTGCGCGGCACCATCACCTCGGCGACCGTGACTTCGCCGAAGCCGAGCGCACGCGACGCGATCTCGCTCGCCCGCGGATCGACCGAGCCGGTCTTCGCGGCTTCCTCGACGAGTTGCTGCAGCTCGTCGCGCGACAGCCGGGTCTCGGTGAACGTGGTCTTGTCGCCGAAGAAGCGCAGCAAGATGTTGGACGCGCTGGTGAGCGTCCACACGACCGGCCGTAACAGCTGCGAGATGAACGTGAGCGGTCGGCCGGCGAAGAACGAGTAGCGATCGGAGTAGCGGAGCGCGAGCGACTTCGGCACCAGCTCGCCGATGACGAGCTCGAGGTAGACGATCATGATGACGACGAGCACGAGCGCCGTGCCATGGCCGAGGCCGAACTGCGTGAGCGCGTGCGCGATGGTCGGCTCCAGCTCGGCACCGCCGTACACGGATGCCGCCGTGCCGAACGTGGTGATGCAGACCTGCACGGTCGCGAGGAACCGCTCGGGCTGGTCGCGCAGCTTCTTGACCGCGAGTGCGCGCTTGTCCTTGCGGCGAATGAACTCGCGCAGGCGCGTCTTGCGCACCGACAGAATGGCGATTTCGGCGCCCGCGAAGAGCCCGTTGCCGACCAGAAAGGCCAGCACGATCAGGATCGCCGTACCCATGCGTGCCGGCGCGCATCTTACGCTATATGCTGTCGCCGATGTCGACGCGGGATCGCCCGCAGCCGCCGCCGAAGAAGAGCTACATCACGCCTGATGGAGCGAAGAAGCTTCGCGCCGAGCTGGACCAATTGTGGACGGTCGAGCGGCCGCGCGTGACGCAGGAAGTCGCCGACGCCGCAGCACAAGGTGATCGCAGCGAGAACGCCGAGTACATCTACGGCAAGCGCCGCCTGCGCGAGATCGATCGGCGCGTGCGCTTTTTGAGCAAACGGCTCGACGCGGTCACGATCGTGAGCGAGCCCCCGACCGATCCCTCGCGCGCGTTTTTCGGCGCGTATGTCACGCTCGAAGACGACGATGGCAACGAGGTCACCTACCGCATCGTCGGGCCCGACGAGTCGGACGTCGACAAAGGCTGGATCAGCATGGAAGCGCCCGTCGCGAAGGCGCTGTTTGGCAAACGCGAAGGTGATGACGTGACGGTGCGCCGCCCGAAAGGTGACATCACGTATACGATCGTCTCCGTCCGCTACGACACCTGACGCATGGCCGCTCCTGCTCCTCGCCAGCCCGATGCCGTCCCCGAACCGGTCGACGACAAGCCGTCACGCGCGATCGCGATCCAGTTGCCGGCGACGATGCAGGTCTACGCACGGTCGCCGCTGCGCTGGCGAGTCGGCTGCGACGCTACCGTGCTCCGCGACGGTGCGGCCACGTATCACGCGATGCTCGAAGCGATTCAGGGCGCAAAGCAGTCGATCTGCCTCGAGACGTACATCCTCGCGTCGGATACGACGGGCGACCGCTTCAAGCTCGCGCTTGTCGAGCGGGCGCGCGCCGGCGTCAAGATTCGCCTCATCTACGACGCGGTCGGCTCGTTCGGCATCTCCGATGCGTGGGTCGATGATCTGCGCACCGCCGGCATCGAGGTCATCGACTTCAACCCGATCTCGCCGTGGCGTCGCCGCTTCCGGCTCTCGCATCGCGATCACCGCAAGCTGCTGATCGTCGACAACGAGATCGGCTTCACCGGTGGCCTCAACATCGCGAACGACTACGCGTCCGTCGACGAAGGCGGCGTCGGCTGGCACGACATGCACTGCCGCGTGAAGGGGCCGATCGTCTACGACATGGCACGGCTGTTTCGCCGCAACTGGATCCGCTCCGGAGGCGACGCATATCCACCCGTACCGCGTCCCGACGAAGGCAGCGGTCAGGGCGCGAGCTTCATCCGACTGCTCGAGAACACGAAGCGCCGCAACAAGACCACGTTTCGTCGTGCGTACCTCCACGTCATTCGCGCCGCGCGCAGCTTGGTGCGGATCGAGAACGCATACTTTTTGCCCGATCGCGGCGTGCGTCGTGCGCTCGTTCGCGCGGCGATGCGTGGCGTCGACGTCCAGATCATCGTCCCCGGTCACTCCGACATTCGCCTCATCGAATGGGCGAGTCTGTACGTGCTGAAGAATCTCACCCGCCGCGGCATCAAGGTCTGGCGCTGGCGCGGCGTGATGATGCACGCGAAGACCGCGACCGTCGACGCGATCTGGTCGACGATCGGGAGCTACAACTTCGACTCGCAGAGTCGCTTCAACAATCTCGAAGTCACCGTCGAGATCCTCGATCCGGATGTCGGCAACACGCTCGTCAAAGAGTTCGACGCCGACATGCCGAACTGCGACGCCTACGACGAGACTGTGTGGCGGCAACTTCCATGGTGGAAGAAAGCACTCG
>DASUFX010000422.1:0-14164 GCA_036274355.1 Kofleriaceae bacterium
CGCGCCGTACCTCGCGCCGGCTCATGCCTACGTGTTCTCGCGCGCCGACTACGTGCCAGCGGCCTATCTCGATCCAGCTCGCGCGACCGTGATCGCGCCGACGATCGATCCGTTCTCGCCAAAAAACCAACGGCTCGACGGCCGCTCCATGCTCGCGATCTTGTCGCGCTCTGGACTCGTCGCGAGCAGCGTCGACCTCGCATGTGCGACGTTCAACCGCGAAGACGGCACGCCCGGCCGCGTCGATCGTGCCGCCGACGTGCTGCGCGATGGCCCGTTGCCGTCCGAGACGACGCCGCTCATCGTCCAGGTCTCGCGCTGGGATCGGCTCAAGGATCCGATCGGCGTGCTCGAGGGTTTCGCGCGTCTCGACGAGACAAGCGCCCGCGGTGCGCACCTCGTGCTCGCGGGCCCGAACACCAGTGGCGTGAGCGACGATCCCGAAGGTATCGCCGTGCTCGCAAATGTCGAGGCGCAATGGCGCCTCTTGCCCGATGCCGTGCGCCGGCGCGTTCACCTCGCGTCGCTACCGACGTTCGACGTCGACGAGAACGCCGCGATCGTCAATGCGCTGCAGCGCCAGGCGACGATCATCACGCAGAAGAGTCTGCACGAAGGCTTCGGGCTGACCGTGACCGAAGCGATGTGGAAAGCACGCCCCGTGATCGCGAGCGCGGTCGGCGGCATCCAAGATCAGCTCGACAACGGCGTCGAGGGCATCCTGCTCCCCGATGCAACCGACCTCGACGCGTTTGCTGCAGCGATCGCGCGGCTGCTCGGCAACCCCGACGAGGCGCGCCGCATGGGCGAGCACGGCCACGCGCGGGTCGTCGAGAAGTGCCTCGGGATCAACTCGCTCCTGCGCTATGGCGCCCTGATCGAGCTACTCGACGACGGCGCCGCCGTCAGGCGCCACGAAGCCCACGCGGCGCCGTAACACGTGCCTAGTACGTAATGTACGGCCCGCTCGATCCGGCCTCTTCCGCCTCGTCGCCTTCGGGCTCGTCATCGATGACTTGAGCAGCCGACGCCGCGCCCTGCAGCACGAAGATCTTCACGGCAGACGCAGGGATTCGAGCGTTGGGCGCCACGCGGCGCAGGATCGAGAGGATGTTGCGCTGGATGTCGTCGACCTCGGTGACCGCGGGGCCGGCCTTGATGACCTTGCCGATCCAGCGTTCCTTGTCCTTGTCGTCGCCAATCTCGATGACCCGCAGGAACTCTTCCGAGCTACCGTCGAAGTACTTCTTGTCGCCAGGCTTGGACAGCGCGAGGCCTTCGCGCAGCTTGCTGTCGATCTTGGTGCCAAAGAAGAGAGCGCAGCTCTTATCGAGTTTCATGATCACTTTCGTTCGGGGACAAGGATTCGAACCTTGATAAGAAGCTCCAAAGGCTCCTGTCCTACCATTAGACGATCCCCGATCACGGCCGCAATCTAGCTGCAAAACCCTGACTCGCCAACCCATCCTCCTGAATTCGTTGGGAGCTTGACAGCTTCCGCTGAACCCACTAGGGTCTGCGCCGAATTTGGCTGGGTAGCTCAGCTGGTTAGAGCAGGGGTTTCATAAGCCCAAGGTCGGCGGTTCAAGTCCGCCCTCAGCCACCAAGTTCTAGCGCGGCGTACGCGATCATTCGCAGCTCTCCACCCGGAACCGGTCGGTGAGCTCGACCACGGGTATCATTGGTCGGTGTGGCGCTTCGGGGTGCTGGCGCTGGTCGGCTGTGACGCTGTGTTCGCGCTGCCCCACATCCGTGAGCAGCCGGACGTCGATGCAGCGGACACGCGCGGGGTGACCGGGCGCTACGGCGTGCTCGTGATCGAACCGGATGACTTCGGCGGGTACCTACCGCCTCGCGAGCAGACGGTGCCTACGCCGTTCGAGGTCGTGCTGGATGACGGTGACCGGCCTGCCATCACCAGCGACGAAAACTTTCAGTTCGCGTTCTCGCGCAATCGCGACGGTCAGTCGTATCGCTTGCGCTACACGCCGTACGGTACCTCGACGCCAGCCGTGGCGATCACCGCCGCGCGTGACCTCGAGCTCTTCTCGACACTGTTTGGACGCTACGAACGCGAGCCGATTACGAAGCCAACGCTGCTGACGGTGACGTTTCCGCAGATGCAGCAGACGGCGTACGCGTTCTCGACGGGCCTGCGCACGAGTGCGCAGATCAACGAGACACCAACGCCGCTCAGCAGCGTCGCGATCGATTGGATGACGCAGCCACCGCTGTCAGGTCTGCGTGGCTTGCCGTCGGCCACCGAACACGATCGGTTCTACCTCGCCGAGTACGTACTGATCGGTGGTGTCGGGGCTTACTACGCGATCGAGAAGATCGCGTCGGCGCCGCTGACCTTGGCCGACGGCGCGCCCGCGACGCTGAACATGACGCCCGCGCTCGCGCCACTCGGACGCTGCGTGCGGCTGACTGCGGGGCGTTCCGCCGAGCAAGATCGTCTACGCGCCGCGCTGCCACCAGCGAGCGTCGAAGCGATGTGGTCGATCGAAGCAACGCCGGACCCGATGGTGAGTCCGCGAGGTGGCCTGCTGCTCGCGTATGAAGACACGACGACGACGTCCGACTTCCAGGAGGATGTTCGCTATCCGAATCCGTTCGCGGGCGAGCGGCAAGTGGTGCGCATGCTCACGAAGGCGACGTATGACCTTAGCGGCCACACGGTGACGGCGTACACCGAGCACTTTGCACCGCTGCCCGTCACCGATGTCTGCGATGCGGCGAGCGCGGTCACGATCGCTGGCAGCGTCGCGATTCCGAACGCGGTGACGATCGATGACCAGCCGGCACAAGGCAGCGTGGCCGTCGGAACCGGGCGCATTGCGTTCGCGCTCGGCGGCGGCGGCTCGGCGGATTACTTCGCCGTCGAGGTGCTCGATGCGCAAACGTTCGCGACGACTGTGCGCTACCTCAACACCGAGCCGACGGTGACCGTCGATCCGGGGTCGCTCCAGCCAGGTTCGACGTACCTGCTCCGCCTCCTCGCGATCCAGGGCGCTCCCGGCGCCAGGACAGGCGACTTCCGGCCGATCGCCTTTCCCTACGGGATCGCGGTCACGTACGCGGGCCCGTTCAGCGTCCAGTAGCCTCGCTGGGCCGCAGCCCGGCTATGTGCTGGTACCCCCGACCGCCGACGTAACAATTTACAGTCTCTGCTGACTGTTTCCGCCAGACGCGGTACAGCTCGTTGCATGGACTTCGCACTCGATGACGATCAGCGAATGATCGTCGATACCGTGCGCCGGTTCGCCGATCGCGACCTGCGTGCTTGGTCCGCCGATGCTGATCGCAACGGTGCCCCACCCGATCGCCTGACGCATGTCGCGGGCGAGCTCGGGTTCTTCGTCGATGCGGTCCCGGCCGCGCACGACGGCCTGCTCGAAGGCGCGTTCTCACACGCGACCCGCGCACTGCGTGGCTTCGAGCTCGGTCGCGGCTGCGCTGCACTTGCGGCGCTGCTCGAGGCGAACGTCGAGCCCGCGCTCGCCGTTGCACGGTGGGGCAGCGACGCCGCGAAGAAGGAGCTGTTCGCATCGCTCGCATCGGGCGGTGTTGCGGCGCTCGCGCACGACAGCCGCGCCACGCTCGAGGTGATCGACGGCCGCGTCACCGGCAAGCTCGGCCCGGTCCCTGCCCTCGCACGCGCGAGTCATCTGCTCGTCGTCGCGAAGGACCTCGTGTTCGTCGCGCCGACCGCAGCGCTGAAGATCACGCCGGTCACACCGTCGGGTTGGCGCGCCGCGCAGTGGGCGACCGCGCAACTCGATAGCTTCAAACCCGAGCACGTGCTGCCGGCGGAAAGCGCCGAGCACATCCTCGCGTGGGCGCGCGTGTCGCTTGCGGCCCGCGCTGCCGGTGTCGCGACTGCCGCGATGGAATACGCCGAGGCGTACGCGAAGGAACGCGTGCAGTTCGGTCAGCCGATCGGCAAGTTCGAATCGCTGATCCGCTTGCGCGACGACGCCGAGACCGGTGCCGTTGCCGCACGCACGCTCGCGCTGTATGCGGCATGGGCGCTCGACACGAACCAGCCGCGCGCACTCGATCTTGCCAGCCGCGCCCGCGTGCTCGCCGGTGATGTCGTCGCGCGCGCGACGATCGATGCCGTGCAGATCTTCGGCGGCTACGGCTTCGTCAACGATTATCCCGTCGAGAAATTGATGCGCGACGCCCGCGCATTCGAAGCACTCCACGGCGACGAGCGACTCGGTCGCGTCCTCGCGCAGAAAGTGGTGGCCTGACATGGATCTCTTTCAAGACAATCCACTGTTCCAAGGCGTGCGCCAGATGCTTGGCGCGTTTGCGAAGCAGGCGATGCGCCCGATCGCGATCAAGCACGACCAAGAAGAGTCGATGCCGTGGGAGCTGATGAAGTCGTCGCAAGCTCTCGGCCTCACGCAGACCGCCGTCGTCGATGGCCGCAAGAAGCTGACCGGCGTCGACGAGGAAACCGATCCGAAGAAGCCGAAGAGCCAAGCGCGCCTCGCCGTCGTCGGTAGCGAAGAGCTCGCGTACGGCTGCGCCGGCATCACACTCGCGATCGGTGGCTCCGGTCTCGCCGCGACGCCCGTCGCGCGCATGGGCACCGAGGAGCAGAAGCAGGAGTTCCGCCGGCTGCTCTCGGGCGTCGACGAGAAAGGCCACATCAAGGTCGCCGCGATGGCGCTCTCCGAGCCCGCGACCGGCTCGGACATCTCGGGCCTCAAGACGGTCGCGCGCCAGGACGGCGACTACTGGGTGATTCGCGGCAGCAAGCAGTGGATCACGAACGGCCAGTCCGCTGGCGTCTACGTCGTGTGGGCGCAGACCGATCAGTCCGCAGGCCGCGCCGGTGTGCGCGGGTTCATCGTCGGGCGCGACACGCCGGGCCTCGTGCCCGGTAAGAAGGAGACGAAGCTCGGCATCCGCGCGTCCGAGACCGCGCAGGTCCACTTCGAGGACTGCCGCGTCCACAAGGACATGATGCTCGGCGTCGCTGCCAGCGCAGCCAGCGGCGGCGAATCCGCGGGTGGCCTTGCCGACACCAAGAAGATGCTCGATTCGACGCGGCCATCGGTCGGCGCGCAGGGCGTCGGCATCGCCCGCGCCGCGTACGACTTCTTGCTCGAGCGCGTGCAAAGCAGCTCGCTGCACGGCACGCCGATGGCGAGCCACCAGCACATCATGTTCGAGCTCGCCGAGATGGCGATGGAGATCAACGCGTCGCGGTTGCTCGTGCATCGCGCCGCCTGGCTTGCCGATCACGGCAAGGACAACGTCGCGGAAGCGTCGATGGCGAAGGCGCACGGCGCGCGCACCGCGCAGTACGTGACGACCCGCGCGATGGTGCTCCTCGGCGAAGAGGCGCTCGAGCCCGGTCACCCCGTCGAGAAGTGGTACCGCGACGCAAAGATCTACGACATCTTCGAGGGCACCGGTCAGATCCAGCGCCGCATCATCGCGAAGCACCTGACCGGCCAAAACCCGACCTAGCGACCCAACCTGCTACACCGCGCCGCGCTACACCTCTATAAGAGGACTTCTTTCCAGGCAGCGATGGGGTAGCGACGGGATTCGTGTTGTCGAAGACCCGAGGTGCGACCTCCAGTTGGGTTATTTTTGGTCGAGAACGGGATGGCGATTGCACTCGGCATCGACCTGGGGACCACGAACTCGTGCGCGGCGGTGGCGACACCGACCGGCGTCGAGTTCATCCTCGGCCAGCGCGCCGAGCGCGTGCATCCGTCCGTGGTCGCGTTTCCGCAGACCGGCGGTGTCGTTGTCGGCGCTGACGCGAAGCGGTATCGGCTGACCGAGCCGCATCACGTCATCCACTCGGCGAAGCGGTTCATCGGTCAGAACATCCGCGCGCCGCTCGTCCAGCTCGCGCTCACCGGCATCCGCTACAAGGTCACCGAAGGGCCGAACCAGCAGCCCATCGTTGTCGTGCGCGATCGCCGGATGACGATGCCGGAAATCAGCTCGCACGTGCTGCTCTACCTGAAGCGGTGCGCGGAGCGTCAGCTCGGCGAGTCGGTCAACGACGCCGTGATCACCGTGCCGGCGAACTTCACCGACGCACAGCGGCAAGCGACGAAGGAAGCCGGCCGGCTCGCCGGCCTCAACGTGATGCGCCTGATCAACGAGCCGACCGCGGCCGCGCTCGCATATGGCTTCGGCCGCAATCAGGACCAGCTGATCTGCGTGTTCGACTTCGGCGGCGGCACGTTCGACGTCAGCATCCTGCGCATCAACGGCGAGGTGTTCGAGGTGCTCGCCTCGGATGGCGACTACTTCCTCGGCGGCGACGATCTCGATCGCGCACTCGCGGAAGTGCTCGCTGCCGAGTGCCATCGCACGCTCCACTTCGATCCGCGCCAGCACCCGGTGCTGATGATGAAGCTCATGATGGGCGCGGAGGCGATCAAGTGTCACCTCTCCGAGAACGACGCTGCGGAGGGTGAGATCGACGGCATCGATCTGCCGAACGGCACCACCGGCTCGCTGCCATTCGCGCTCACGCGCAAGCAGTTCGAAGAGCTGATCTCGGGCTACGTCAACCGCACGATCGAAGTCACGAAGCAGGTCGTCGCACAGGCAGGTCTTCTACCCGAGGACATCAGCGACGTGCTCTGCGTCGGCGGTTCGACGCGAATTCCGACCGTGCGCCAGCGCCTCGCCGACACGTTCCATCGCGAGCCGAACATCAAGATCAATCCCGACGAGGTCGTCGCGCAAGGCGCCGCGATCCAGGCGGGCAGCCTCTCGGGCTCGATCATCTCGGGCACGGGCATGGGCGCGCGCGACGCGGTGATGACGGAAGCGCACTCGCCACTGATCCACGGCGGCGCGGTGGCAAAGGGGCCGCTGGCCCGCCCGGTGCTACTCGACGTCAATCCATCGACGCTGTCGATCCAGACCGCGGGTGGCTACGCCGAGCGCTTGCTCGACAAGAACTCGCCGATTCCGATCGAGCGCACGCGCGTGTTCACGACCGCACGCGACAATCAGACGCGCGTCGAGATCGATTGCTGTCGCGGTGAATCGCGGCGCTACACCGAGAACGAGCCGCTCGGTCAGCTGTTGCTCGAAGGTCTGCCGCCGAAGTCCCGCGGCGATCTGAAGATCGAAGTGTGCTTCCGCGTCGACGCCGACGGCATCCTGCACGTCAAAGCGAGCGATGCCGAATCGGGCGCGCGCCAGGAAGTGCGCATGCAGGTGTTCGGCGCGCCGACGGGAGAATCCCCGTGAGCGCCCGCACCGACGTCCTGTTGTGGGCCAATCGCGTGATCGCGCGCAAGGGAAGTGCGGCGCACGTGCTGCTCGAGGTCACCGAACAGGCGACGCCGCAGCAAGTGCAGGACGCCTTCCACAAGATCGCGCGCACGTCGCATCCCGATCTGCATCGCCATGGTCTCAGCAACGACGAGCTCGAGCTCGTCACCAGTGCATACGCGGCAGTCGCAGGCGCGTATCAGGAGATGCGCATGCTGCAGAGCGCGCGCGTGCGAGCAGCCCTTGCCAAACCGCCGTCGGATCCACCGACGCCACGGAGCGGTGCGTCGACGCCGACCGGCGGTGCGCGAACCGTGCATCCACGCGCCGGCACCGATAGCGGCCTGCCGCCGATCCGACAGCGCGCGGGTACCAACTCGGATGCACCGCGTGGTCGGGCCGGTACGGATTCGGATGCACCGATGCGGCCTGGAAACGTGCACGCCACCGGTTCGTCTCCGCCCGGGACGTTCACGCCCGAAGAGCCGGCAGCAAAGCCTCACGATCCCGCGCATGCGATGTCGTCCAAAGCGCTCCTCTATTACCGCAAGGCCGAGGTCTGCAAGAAGAAGGGCGACCTCAGGGGCGCGATGTTGCAGCTCAAACTTGCGTGCGCCACTGATCCGACCTCTTCGTTCCTACGAACGGCACTCGCCGACGTCGAGACGGAACTACGCAGTAAACCGTAGATCTTCTGACCGGGTGGACAGAGCCCCGATCCTGTGACCAACTCCCCGCGCAATGCCGCCGCGGATGACGACTGGTACAGCGATTTCAGGTCACGGAGTCTGGCACCCCGCAAACGTCCTCACCAACGACGAGCTCGTCGCTGCGTTCAACGAGTTCGTGCGTCGCGACAACGCGAAGCACGCAGAGGAAATCGCAGCTGGTACGCGTCAGGCGCTGAAGGAGAGCTCCTCCGAATTCATCGTCAAGGCGTCGGGCATCGTCAACCGCTACGTCGAAGACAAGACCGGGCTCATGGATCCGGATCGGATGTGTCCGAACATTCCGGACCGTCCCGAGGAGGCGCTCAGCGTTCAGGCCGAGTACTCCGTCAATGCGGCGAAAGTAGCGCTCGCGCGTGCGGGCCGCACCGGCGAGGACATCGATCTCGTCGTGCTCGGCGCGTCGAACCTGCAGCGCCTGTATCCGGCGATCGCGATCGAAGTCCAGGAAGCGATCGGCGCGCGCGGGTGGGCGCTCGACATGTCGCTCGGCTGTTCAGCCGCGACCGGCGCGACGATCGTCGCGTCGCAAGCGGTCCAGGCCGGCACCGCGCGCACCGCGCTCGTCGTCGTGCCCGAGCTGACGACCGGCCACATGAACTGGCGCGATCGCGACAGTCACTTCATCTTCGGCGATGCGTCGGTGGCGCTCGTCGTCGAGAAGAGCGAGAACGTCAAAGCGCAGGGCGCGTGGGAGATCCTGTCGACGCGCATGCTGTCGAAGTACTCGGCGACCGCGATCCGCAACAACATGGGCTACCTCGATCGCTGCGATCCGAGCACTCAGTTCTCGGACAGCAAGCTGTTCCATCAGCAGGGTCGCCGCGTGTTCAAGGATGTCGTGCCGCTCGCATCGAAGTTCATCCTCGAGCATCTGGAAGCGCACAGCGTCGCGCCGGCGCAGGTCAGCCGCTACTGGCTGCACCAGGCGAACCACAAGCTCAACAGCCTCGTCGCCGAGCGAGTACTCGGCCGCGAAGCGACGCGCGAAGAGTCGCCGATCATCCTCGACGAGTTCGGCAACACCGCGTCGGCGGGCTCGCTGATCGCGTTCTCGCGCCACAGCGAAGACCTCGGCACCGGCAGCTACGGCCTCATGTGCTCCTTCGGCGCCGGCTACTCGCTCGGCTCGCTGATGTTGCAGCGCCGCTAGCCGCATGTTCGGCTGGCTCACCGAGCGTCGTCGCAAGCGTCTGCTCGAGACGCCGTTTCCGGCCGCATGGACGGAAATCATCGAGCGCAATGTCGCGGCGTACAAGCTGCTGACCGCCGACGAGCAACAGCGGCTGCGCGACCTCGTGCAGGTGTTCATTGCCGAGAAGCACTGGGAGGGCGCCGGTGGCCTGGAGCTCACTGACGAGATCAGGGTCACGATCGCCGGGACCGGCTGCCAGCTGCTACTCGGCCGCGACCACGATCTGTTCAACGAGGTCGCCTCGATCGTCGTCTATCCCAGCACGGTCCGGTTGCCCGACGCGCCGCGCAGCTTCTTCGATCCGGGCGCTCGCCCGGTCGGCGGCGACACCGCCGTGCTCGGCGTCGCTCACCGCGGCGGCGCAGTCGTCCTCGCGTGGGACAACGCACTACGCGGAGCGCGCGATCCCCGTGACGGCCACAACGTCGTGATCCACGAGCTTGCCCACAAGATCGACTTCCTCGACGGGGCCGCCGATGGCACGCCGCCCCTTCCCTCCGGACACGCGCGCCGGGCCTGGATTGCAGCGTTCGCTCCTGCCTACCTCGCCCACAAGGAGCGCGCCGAGCGCGGCGAGCGCAGCTTTCTCGACGATTACGCGGTGACAAACGAAGCGGAGTACTTCGCCGTCGCCACCGAGGCGTTCTTCGAAAAACCACATGCGCTCGCCCGCGAGCTGCCCGATGTGTACGCCGCGCTGCGCCAGTATTATTCCCTAGATCTCGCAGAACGTTGAGCTAGCGTTTACGGGGTGAGCAGCGAAATCTTCCGCGACCCCACCGAAGGCGTTAACGCACGAAGAGCCGACCTGCTGCGTCGCCGGCGCGACGAGCTCGTCATGATGCCGCACGCGATCCGTCGCGTGTACGTCGCGCGTCGAGCACGCACGGCGGCCAGCGTCGCGATCGCGTTCGTCGGCACTGCCTTGCTCGCAGTCGCTGCGAAGCCCGCGTGGGCCGCGTACCTCGCGAAGGGCTTGCCGGGCATCAATCCAGCGGTGCTGTGCACCGGCATCGTCGCGATGTGGCTCGTCGGTCTGTTCACGTACTTCGCGGCGCGCGCCGTCGACGAGCATCGCTTCGCGGTCGCGATGTCGAAGCTCGTGATGCCGGGCAAGGACGTCAACGCAGACGTCGAGCGGCTCTCGCACGAGAATCCTGATCAAGCAGCGCGCGACATGGCGCATCGCCTCGAGGTGCGATCGTCGGCGTGGCCAGTGATCGCGGCTGCGGTGCTCGTGCCGGTGACCGCGCTCTACGCCGCTGCGATCTATCGCGCGGGTGGCTGGCCGGTGATCGCCGAGTTCGAAGCATCGGTCGCCGTGCACGCGAAGGCGCTGCTCGCTTGTGCTGGTGTCGGCACGCTGATCGCGTTCGCGATGACGAAGCGCACGATGCGCCTGCCGATCGTCGGGCCGATGATGATGGGCCTCGCGATCGCAACCAGCGCGGGCGCGCTGTTCTCGCTGTGGCTCGTGCCGATCGCGCTGATCCTCGCGACCGTCGCGCTTGTCGTCCGTCGGCTCCGGATCGAGCGCGACCTGCTGCAGGCCGAAGACCCGGCAGCGGGCAGCGAGATCTGGACGATTCGCGGCTTCATTCGCCAGCTCCGCCAAGCGGGCGGTGCGGCAATCGCACGCGTCAGGAAGATCCGCCGCCGTCGTCTCGTGATCGGTGGTGTTGCTGCCGTCGCGGCGGTCGCCGGCGCGCTCGTGCTCGTACCGGCGAAGCCGGCGCGGGTCACCACGCAGGTGAAGGTCGCAACCGCGAACCAGAAGGTCGTTACCGCGACGGTCGTCACGGAGCCGACGGGCAGCAAGTCGATGGTCGAGATCCATGCGATGAACGACGGCAGAGTCGGCCTGCGCATCACGCTCGACATCGCCGACGACCTGCCGGTCTCGGTGCCGTCGCTCGCGGGCATGGCGAACGTGCCGCCGATGTGGAACGCGACCGTGCGTATCACGCAGATCGAGGGCCTCGGCCTCGTGGTGTCGCCGTTCGGCGGCAGCGAGGACATGAAGAACATCTCGGTCGGCGAGGCCATCACCGTCACGCACGCGAACTGCGGCATGGGCGAGTCGCCGTTCGGCTTCCGCGCGCAGGGCGCTCCCGGCCACTACGTGCTGTTTGTCGAGCCGACGCTGGCGCCCGTGGGCTGCTAGCTACGTGCCGCGAGCATGATCGAGATGGGCTTTGCGATCTCGAGTCGCTTTGCCTGCCACAGCACGCGACCGGGATAGCGGTTGCACTGGCCGGTCTTCACGCCGCGATTGCCGCAGCCATAGCCGGCGAGCGCGCGGGTCATGTCGCCGCGCACGCGCCTGTCGCGCAACCAGCGGCCGATTTCCTTCGCGGCCGTCGCGTACGCCACGTCGAGGTTGCGTGCGGCCATGCATTCGTCCCAGGTGCCAGCGAATGTCTGGAGCGGCCCGCAGTACAGCGACGAGCCTTTACGTAGTTTCACGGGTGGATTCGTCGACGGGTAATGGCCGACGCGGCGGTGCTTGCCTTCGATGCGCGACACCGCGAGCGGATCAAACCGGCTCTCGACGTACGCCATCCCCAGCAGAAGCTCGGCGGAGATTTGCGGCGTGGCCGCAACGGTTGCAGCGTGTGCGTGGGCGAGGACCTCTGCCGGCTCGAGCTGCGGATGCGTCGATGCCAATCGCAACGCGAGTCCGATGTGCTGGAGGAAGAGGGTCACACTCGCCATCGCCAACGCCCTAGGAGCAACTACGAGGCTAGCCCACGATCTGTGGACGGGCTGTGAAGAAGCGGTGGAATGGCAGTGAATTCGCGAATCCGGAGCGGGCGATTTCGTCAATGCCGCGCAATCTGCGCCGGATTCGCGAAAGGTCCGACCCACCTCGTCGACGATTCACGAAAAGGTCGGACCCAGCTGATACGGTGCGCTGGATGTTCAGCGAGACCAGCGCACACGAGGGCGCGGGCCAAGTGATTCTCGAGCGCGCGCTCGAGCGCTTCGGCCATGCGTCGTTGCGCCCTGGCCAAGCCGAGGTCATCGCCGACATCTTCGGCGGCACACCGGTGATCGCGGTGATGCCGACCGGCGCGGGCAAGTCGCTCTGCTATCAGCTGCCCGCGGTCGTGCTCGGCGAGCGAGGCGGCGTCACGCTCGTCGTCTCGCCGCTGATCGCACTCATGAAGGATCAGGTCGACGCGCTGCGCGCACGCGGTATTCCCGCCGTGGCGCTCACCTCGGCGTCGGGTGCCGACGAGCAACGCGAAATCCTCGACGGCATTCGCGCAGGCGCGTTCACGCTCGTCTACGTCGCGCCCGAGCGGTTTCGCAGCCCGCGCTTCGTCGAGGCGCTGTTCGCGACCGCCGGCCGCGTCGCGCTCGTCGCGATCGACGAGGCGCACTGCATCTCGGAATGGGGTCACGACTTCCGGCCCGACTACCGGCGGCTCGGTCAGGTCGTCGCCGAGCTCAAGCCACCGCGCCTCGCCGCATTCACCGCAACCGCAACACCCGAGGTGCGCAAGGACATCGCGCACCAGCTCGGCATCGAGGACGCGCGCCTGCACGTCCACGGGTTCGATCGGCCGAACCTGACCTACGTCGTGCAGAAGGCGGGCGGCACCGCCGACAAGACGGATCAGCTCATCGAGCTCGTCCGCATGCGCGAAGGCGGCACCGCGCTCGTCTACGCGGCGACGCGCAAGAACGCCGAGGCGTACTCGCAGGCGCTGCGCAAAGCGGGCATGCGTTCGCGCGTCTATCACGCCGGCCTCGAGGACGAGGTCCGCGAGAAGGCGCAAGACGTGTTCATGGCGGGTCAGCTCGACGTGATCGTCGCGACGAATGCGTTCGGCATGGGCGTCGACAAGAGCGATATCCGGCTCGTCGTCCACGCCGACATTCCGCGCAGCCCCGAGGCGTACTACCAGGAAGCAGGACGCGGTGGCCGCGACGGCAAGCCGACGCGGTGCGTGCTCCTCTTCAACCACGGCGACATTCGCCTGCAAGAGTTCTTGATCGACGCCTCGTTCCCGTCGGCGGAGCTGTTGCGCGGCCTGTGGAAGCTGCTCAAGGAGCAGCCGCAGCTCGGCACGCTCACGCGCAACGAGGACGAGCTCGAAGCGCGGCTCAAGAAGCACATCGACGTGCCGTCCGGTGCTGCGCTGTCGTCGGCGATTCGCATCCTCGAGCGCCACGGCATGCTCGCGCGCGACGACGAACGGCTCGCCGCCGCACGTCCCGCGCCCGGTCAGTTCATGCCGCTCGATGTCGAGTCGCTGAAGCGCCGCGCCGATATCGAGCGCAAGAAGCTGCGCACGATGATCGACTACGCGTATCACCCGCGGTGCCGGCGGCAGTTCGTGCTCGAGTATTTCGGCGACGCCGACTGGGGCGATCGCAGCAAGCGCTGCGGTGCATGCGACAACTGCGAAGCGGTCGCGCACGGCAAGACGACCGGCCTCTCGGAAGCCGAGGCCGATGCGGTGCGCAGCCTGCTCATGCTGATCGGTTCGCTCAACGGCCGCTTCGGTCGCACGCGCATCGCGGCGCTCGCGAACGGCAGCGACGACGATCCGCGCTTCGACGAGATGCCCGAGCGCGGCAGCCTGCGCGGTTGGTCGCCGCAGCAGATCATGGATCTCGTCCGTGCACTCGAAGGCGCAGGGCTCGTCGAGTCATCGCGCGGCGAGTACCCGACGGTCTCGACCACACGGCGCGGCGACCTCGTCGGTATCGGCAAGCTCGATCCGAACGAGCTCGGCTTGCAGATGCCGACGGTGACGAAGCGCTCGCGCGTCCGCAAACGAAAGCGGTAGTGCGCGAGCACGCGAGCGTCCGGTCGATGCTCGGTGGCCGGACACGCGCGTCCGCATCGCGGCCAAACCGGACACGCGTCGTCGAGAATTCGCGCGCTTGCGCTGGCACCGTACATGCTCGCGTCCCGTGCATGACCTCGACTGCTATAGTCCGCCGCATGACGATG
>DASUFX010000423.1:0-6013 GCA_036274355.1 Kofleriaceae bacterium
GACAACGACCTCGAGGCCACCGACTACACGGTTGGCTTCCAGACTGCGGTCGAGATCGTCGTCGAGGCGCTCGAGCGGCTGCACACGACCGCGGAGAGCCACGAGCGCGTGATGGTCGTCGAGGTGATGGGCCGTTACGCGGGCTGGATCGCGCTGACCGCCGGGCTTGCCGGCGGCGCACACGTGGTGCTGATTCCGGAAATCGACTACGACCCCGAGAAGGTGCTCGCAGCGTTTCACCGCCGGCACGGCCGCGGCGTCAGCTATTCGATCGTTGTCGTCGCCGAGGGCGCGAAGCCGAAGGGTGGCACGCTCGCGGTCGAGAAGGCCGGCGACGCCACGAAGCAAGAGAAGCTCGGTGGGGCAGGGCAGCGGCTCACCGAGCTGATTGCATCGCGCACCGAGTACGAAGTTCGCAACACGGTGCTCGGCCACGTCCAGCGTGGCGGCTCACCGTGCGCGTTCGATCGCGAGCTCGGGACGCGGTTCGGCGTCAAAGCGGTCGAGCTGATCGCCGAGGGCAAGTTCGGTCACGTCGCGGCGATCGAGTCGGGTCGCCTCGTCGCCAAGCCGATCGGGACCGCGGTCAAGAAGCTCAAGCTTGTCGATCCGACGGGCGAGCTGGTGCGGGCGGCGAAGGGCATCGGCATCGAGCTCGGAGGTTAGTCGTGGTGAAACCTGCTGTCGTACCCGCGCCACGCTCCGTGATCGATCGCCTCGTCGAGCGCCGCGCGACCGAGCCGCACATTGGCGCGTGGGATCAACCGCTCGACAATCCCAACATCGAAGACGCGCAAATCGCGCACGCGCTCGATCGCTTCGCCGGCATGCCCGCGATCGGCCGCGTCGAACAGCTGTATCGCCAGAAGCTGCGACTCAAGTCGTGGCAGTACATGACCGCGGTCACCGATGACCTGTTCATCGCGTTCGTGGTCGGTACTGCCGGCTTCGCGAGTAACGGCTTCGTGTACGCCGCTGAGCTGCCGAGTGGCCGCGTGCACAAACGCTTCGCGATCACACCGCTGATGAAAGGCACGAAGCTCGCGCACTCGAGCACTGCAGCCGCGCACTTGTTTCACGCGCGGAATCTTTCGGTCGCGATCGAGAATCGCGGGCGAGCATTCTCGGCGCACATCGACGCGCGCACCGAGGCGAAAGACAAGCTGCGCGCGCAGCTCGAGTTCGATAGCGAGCCTGCTGACGATCATCTCGCCGTATGCGTGCCGCTTCCCGATGGTCGCTGGAACTACACGCACAAGTTCGCCGCGTTCTCGGTGACCGGTCACGTCACGATCGGCGATCGCCGCATCGACTTCGCGCGCGATCGATCGTTCGGCACGATGGACTTCTCGAAGATGTTCGCGCTGCGTCACGCGGTGTGGCGATGGATCGCGCTCTCCGGCAAGACGGATAGCGGCAAGCGCGTCGGTATCAACCTCGTCGATCCGACGCCTGGTGCACCGATCAGCGAGAACGCGCTGTGGCTCGACGGAAAACGTCATGCGCTGACGAATGTCCAAGTTGCGCAAGACCTCACGAGCGCGCGTGCCGACGGGCTCGAGCTCGAGATGAGCGACGTCGCCGAAGTTGCGCAGCGTCTCGATCTGCCGCTCGTACGTCACCGCTTACGCCATGTCGTTGGCGCGTTTCGCGCGAAGTTCTCGACGAGCAGCGGCGCGCGCGAGAACATCACGCGGGCGGTTGGTATCGCAGAAGACTACGACACCTGGTGGTGAGGACTCGTGCACCACCGTGCACACGAATGTCCGCACAACATTGGTTGGACCTGTTCGGTTCACTAAAGTATTGCTTGCGAGATCGCGTGTGCGTGTGTGTATGGTGAGCGCCGTTTCACAGGGTGTGGACTGACTTTGCTCGGCGTTCAACGGATCGGTAGGTACGAAATCCTGAGCCATCTCGCCTCCGGCGGCATGGGGCAGGTGTACCTGGCTCGTTCGACCGGCCTCGGCGGTTTCGAGCGCCAGGTCGTCGTCAAGACGCTCGACCTCAGCATCACCGACGACGACGAAGCGTTCGTGACGATGTTCCTGGACGAGGCGCGCCTGGTCGGTGCGCTCCATCATCAATATATCGCCCCGGTCTACGAGGTCGGTTGCGACGAAGAGGGTCGCTACTACCTCGTGATGGACTACGTGCACGGCGAGACCGCCGAGCTCGTATATCGCGCGAGCGCGGAACGCGCGTGGCCGGTGCCGTGGGCGTTCGCGCTCACGGTCGTGTCGAGCGTCGCATCGGCGCTCGACTATGCGCACAACCTTTGCGCTGCAGACGGCACGCCGCTCGACATCGTTCATCGCGACATCTCGCTATCGAACGTGATGGTCGGCTACGACGGCGGCGTGAAGCTGATCGACTTCGGCATCGCGAAAGCGGCGAATCGCGCCACGAAGACGCAGGTCGGTACGCTCAAAGGCAAGATCGGCTATCTCGCGCCCGAACAGATCCTGCGCAAGAACGTCGATCATCGCGCGGACATCTTCTCGCTCGGCATCGTGCTCTACGAGCTGACGACGGCCACGCGCGCGTTCCGCGATAGCTCGGATCTCGTGACCCTCGAGCGGATCACGAGCGGCGACGTCAAGGCGCCGTCGTCGTTCACGCCGAACTATCCACCCGAGCTCGAGCGCATCGTCATGAAGGCGCTGCAGGTCGATCCGGATCAGCGCTACCAGGACGCGGCGCAGCTGGGGCGCGAGCTCGAGCGGCTAGCCGCACAGATGAACCTGCCACTCGGTCACGCGGCGATCGCCTCGTCGATGAAGCACTTGTTCGGCGACATGCGACGCGGTCGCCGTCGCTTTGCGCGCGGCAGCGACGTGAAGACCGATCCGAGCATCCAGATCATCGAGGATGACGAGGAGAAGACGCCGGTCGTCGACGTTTCGTCGATCCAACCCGATCCGCAGGCTCGCGCACGCGCGGCGCGCCCGACCACGCCGATCGCGAAGCGCAGCGGCCACGAGTCGATCGACGCCGACGCTGACGACCTGCCGACGCCGGTCAGCGGCGAGCGCGCACTTCCGGTCGGTCCGTCGCTGCGGCCGACACCGCCGGGCGATCGCCGGTTGATCACGCCGCTACCCGATCTGTCGCGTAGCACCGCGCAGGTAGCAGCGATGTCCGGCGCAGAGATGGCGGTGCCGACCACGCGGCGTGCGACACCGACGCAGCGAATGCCGTCGCCGCCATTCGGCGAGCGGCAAGCACTGCCACTGCCGGCGAGCAACGCACCGCCGCCGCGCGTCGCGCAGCACACACCGACGGGGCAGCATGCAGTTCCGGCAGTGCGGCTACCGACCGGGCCACAGCTACCTGTCGTCGTGTTCCACGCGCAGGGCAGCGAGATTGCCGAGTTGCCGACGCACATCACGGGCATGCGCACCGATCACGAGGCTACCGACTTCCCGGTGCCGCCGAGGCCGCCACCGCCGCCGCTTTCGGCGGCTCACGCACCGCTCGTGCGCGCGCGCTGGGCGCCATCGACGTTCACGCATGCCGTGGTCGCGCGCGTGAAGCCGGTCGCGTCGAAGGCGACGCGGACATGGTTCATCCTCTGCGGCTTGTTCGTGCTCGCGGTTGCGACCGCGATCGCGATCGCAATGCTCTAACGCTTGATCGGCTGTTCGCCTGCGGGCGGCGCACACATCGTCTCGCGCGCCTGGATGAGCGCGTCACGTGCGGCGCTGCATGCATCGCGCACCGGGGCCATCGACTCGGGCGGGATGTCCTTCACGGCGGTTGCGAACTGCTGCCAGGCATTCGCGAGCGCGAGCGATGCGTCGTGCGGCATCTGCTGGCACTGCTGGATCAGATTGATCTCGGTGCGGTACTGCTCGCACTCGGCCGGCATTCCGGTCGAGGCGAGCACCACAGGCGGCGGATCCGGATCCATCGAAACGCCACCTTGAACTGCCTCGTGCTCCGGCGGTTTGGCGACTGCGCCCATGGTGTGCTCGACGACGAGCCCGCGATACGCCGCGACACCGGTGAGCGTCGCCATCGTGCCCGCGACAACCGCGACCACTCGGCGCCGCGTGCGCTGACCGACCGGACAGTCCTGGGTCATAATCGTGCCGTCGGCGCGCCGGAAGTAACGCGCGCATAGATCGCCGTTCTTCTCGCGCAACAGCTGTTCCGCGTCTTCGCGCGTCATCGCCGACAGGTTGAAGACGTCCTTGTCGCACTTCCCACAGTGGCGCACGCGGTCATCGCCGATCATGTCCGCCCACTTCGCCTTGCACGGCGATGCGACGCGGATGTTGTCGAGCACCGGGAGGCGAAGTCGCGCAGTTGCTTCGGCGAGCATCCGCGCGGCCTCGTCGCGCTCCTTCGTGCGCTCGGCAACCTCGGCATCGAGGGCTTCTTTGCGGGCGGTCAGCGCAGCGAGGTCATCGCGGTAGGTCATGGCGTCTAGTCAGACACCAGCCGCCGCGGGGTTTGTTGCAGCGATCTCGTAACTGCCCGTCAGCCCGTCGCGGTCTCGGCGGCCATCGTCTGGCCATCGCGGACGTAGCTCGAGCCCGGGATGGCCTTTGCCGTGCGCTTACCGACGGCGGCGAGCTCGGCAAGACCGGCGTAGGACTTCGCGCGCGTCAGCGAGATCGCTGCGATCGACACGCTCATGATCGGAAACTTACGCTGGACGCCGAAGCGGTCCTTGGTCTCGATGTAGCCACGTTCGCGATCGGCTGGATCGTAGTAGAGCCGGATCAAGTGATCGAAGCGCTCGCAGATCGCGCGGCACACGTCGTCGGCGCGATCGGCGCTCGTGATGAATACGAAGTCGTCACCGGCGATGTGACCGATGAAGTCGCCGGGACCGCCGCTGCGTTGCACGACGTAGCGAATCACGTCGCCGGTCTGGCGAATCACCGCGTTCGCTTTCGCGTAGCCGTAGTAGTCGTTGAACGCCTTCAGGTTGTCGAGGTCGAGGTAGCAGGCGACCGCGCCCGCATCGCACGCCGCGAGACGGCGCTCGATCTCGGCCTGGATCGCGTCTGCACCGGGCAACTGTGTGGTCGGCGATGCGCCGAGCTCGCGTGCCTGACGATCCAGCGCCTTCGCGACGCGCGCGAGAAGCTCCGCCGCGTCGAACGGCTTGACCATGTAGTCTTCGGCGCCGCTGCGGAACGCGCGGACCTTGTCGGCGGTGTCACCGCGCGCCGACAGAAACATGATCGGCGCCATGCCGATCGCCGGATCGGCGCGGATCATCTCGGCGGTGCGGTAACCGTCGATGCCGGGCATCAAGACATCGAGCAAGATCATGTCGGGGCGGAACCGGCGCGCTTCGCCGAGCGCCGCGGTCGCCGAGCCGGCATCGCGCACCTGGTAGCCGCCGAGCTCGAGGACTTCGCGACAGATCGTGCGAATCGACGGGTCGTCATCGACGATCAGCACGCGCGGCGCCTCGCGGCGGCCGCTCTCGACGAGGCGTAAGCACGCGTCGCGGAACATCGCGGGTTGGATCGGGAACTCGAGCAAGTCGTCGGCGCCGGCAGCGAGCATGTCGGCGCGGCGTTCGGAGTCGCCGACGACCATGACCGCAGTCTTGTGCGTGTCGGGGTCGTGCTCGAGGATCGCGAGCAGGGCGAGCGCATCGGTCATCGCGCCGGCGACGACCGCAATTGCCGGATGCTCGGCGCGCGCGGTAGCAAGTGCGCTGTCGACGTCGTGGCAGACGAGCACGCGCTCGGCGAGCGACATCAACAGGCCCTTGAGCAGCAACGCGCGGCGCGGATCGTCGTCGACAACGAGCGCGCACGAGTTCTCGCCGAGCCCGCGGCGGCGCGGTTGCGCTTCGAGCGCGGTCGGCAGCTGCACCGTCTTCTCCTTCGCGGCAGAGACCGGCAGCGTGAAGACGAACTTCGTACCGCCCGAGCCAGACTCGACCCAGATGCGGCCGCCATGCGCTTCGATGATCGTGCGCGAGATCGACAGACCGAGTGCGGTACCGCCGACACGGCGGCTCGATGCCGAGAACGGCTCGAAG
>DASUFX010000424.1:0-4638 GCA_036274355.1 Kofleriaceae bacterium
TTCGCGAGACTCACGAGGAGCTCGGCATCGATCTCACCGGCGCGCGCTTGCTCGGCAACTTGCCGGTGCTGTCGCCGTTCACGTCGGGCCCGATGGGCGTGGAAGTGACGCCGTTCGTGTTTGTCACGCACGCAGCGGTCGAGCCGCAGCCGGGGCCCGAAGCCGACTCTGCGTTCTGGTTGCCGATCGAGCTCGCCGCATCGGGCGCGCTCGACGACACGTACACGTATCCGGGTACGTCGCGCACGTTCCCGAGCTGGCGCTTCGAGAGCCACACGATCTGGGGCCTCACGTGGCGAATCCTCGGCGATCTGTTACAGGCTGCCAAGCCGGACGACGTCGCGCGGCCCTAGCTCGTACGCAGCGTTGACCAGCTCGGCGAGCTCGCGATCGATCGCTGGATCCGCATCGGCGAGCTGACGCGTGACGAGCGCGGAGATCTTCTTGCGCACCGTCGCTGACGGTGTGGCGATCGGCAGCGTGCGCATGTACTCGAGCTTCGGTCGCACGGCTCCGTTGAGCGCGGGTGGAAAGCGGCGGCGCGCATACCACGCGTAAAGCGGCGAGTTGAGCACTGCGAGCAGGAACGGATCCGATGACGGCAGGATCCACACCGTTGTATCGGGTACGAGCTCACCGCTTGGATCGAGACAGCACGCGGGCGCAGTCTGGATGTCTTGATAGAACAGCCGAGGCGCGCGCGATTTCGCGAGCGGCACGACCGGATCTTGCAGCTCGAACCACTTGTACGACCCGGGCTTGCGACCGCTGCCGGGCTCGAGTGCATCGCGGAACTGGGTGAGGTGCGCGCGGACGCGCGGGAGCTCGGCGAGCGACGTACCGCGATCGACGAGCAGGATGTAGCGATCGATGGGCGCAGGCTGCCAGCGCCGGATGTCACGCCCTTTGATGAACGGGCGGATCAGTGAGGCGGCGGCGGGCTCGTCGGCGAGCAGCGCATCACGTGTCACGGTGTCGATGACGAATGCGCGATTGAGGCCGGTGACGACGCCACGCGATGGGCGCTCCGGCACGACCTGGGCGAGCGATGGCCAGCGACCGGCGAGACGATCGATGAGTGCGCGGTCGTCGGGATCGTCGATGTGCCACGGATCTGCGCGCCAGCGATCGCGCGCATGCTCGATGCCGGGCGCGGCGAGCGCATCGGCCACGCTCGTCGGTTGCGTGATACGCGCCGCGCGAAGTGGACCCCGGTCGTCGCGAGATCCCCAGACGATGCACGGGAATGCATCGGCGTCGCTGAACAGCGGCAAGCCGCGCGCGAAGTCGACGATGCCGGAGACACTGCCGGTGCGCGCGAGCAGCTCGCGCAGTGGACGACCATACGCGGCCGTCATCCACTTGCTCGGCACGATCAGGCAGTAGCGGCGCGCGATGCGTTGCGCGAGCTCGATGAAGTAGACGTAGAGATCCGCGACGCCGTCGAAGGCGGCAAACCTGCGGAGCGCCGGCTTGTTCGCGAGCAGCTCCTGGCGCACGTAGGGCGGATTGCCGACGAGCGCGTCGAACTCGTGGGGCCAGTCGATCGCGAGCGCATCGCCAACGCGCAGGTGCTCGCGCAGCGCCGGCACGCGCGCGCCGACGAAGTCTTCGACGACCGTTCGCGCGGTAGCGACGGCTCGCGGATCGATGTCGACGCCAAACAGGCAGTGCTGCGCGATCAGCGTGCGCGCTTTCGCAGGCGCGATGCCACGCGCGGCCAACGCCTCGGCGAGCACGCGCACGATCTCGATCAGGAACGCGCCTTCGCCGATCGCCGGATCGCAGATGCGGAGCGACAGCAGATCATCGCGGCCGAGCAGCGGCGCGAGCGCGAGCCGCACCATGGGTTCGCAGACGTCACGCGGCGTGTAGACGACGCCGGCTGCCGCACGCGAGACGACCATGCCTCGACGATACCTGGCAGATCGATCGCGTCAACTACTCTGCGAGCGCCGTCAGCGTTCCGAGCGGGACCGCGAGCACACCGAGCGCCTGCTGGGGCTCCACCATCAGCCTGGTCGTCCTGCCGGCGTAGCTCGCTAGCAGCTCACCGGTGGGTGCCTTCAGCCAATCCTCGAGCGCGAGCTCGCCTGCTTCGCCGAGCTTGCCCGCGGCATCGACCGGATACGTCGTGCCCGCGATCTCGATCGTGAGGCCTTCGGGGCAGTCCTCGCGGAGCGGCGTCGCGACGTCGCGCTCGGTCTTCGCGAAGCGGTCCTTGCGCGGCACGAAGAACAGCGCAGCCGTGCCAACTGCGTCGATCGCGAAGAAGCCACCGTAGACGTACGTGCGCGGGTCGTCGCGGTTGCCGGCGAGTGCATATGCGGTCGCGATCGCTGCCTCGGTCACGAACGCCAGCGCAGTCGCTTTCTTCCAGCCACTGCCGTAACGGAACGACGCTCGATACACGGTCTCGCGTGCGTGCTGCGCCGACTTGCACGACAGCGCGGCGTCACCGTGCAACGGTAGCGCGAGCACGAGACGCTCGTCGGTCGCGGGTAGCGGCACGGTCTCCTCTCGTTTGTTCTCGTCCCACGCGAGCGAGTGACCGCCCGCCTGCATGCCGGCCCAGGTGCTGAAGCAACCGCTGCACGCGATTGCGAGTAACAAGGCGAGAGACTTCATCGCGAACCTCCGATCCGGATCCAGCCACCGGGAATGAGCACGTGCACCGAACCGCGCGCACGCCACTCGGGCGCACGCCAGCTGACTTGCGCCGACGGACGCAATTGATACGAGCCTGCGATCCACACCCACGACGTCCCGTTCCACTGCCAGAACCCCGTGACCCACACCGCGCTCACCACCGGTGGAGGCGGCGGCGTTTCGACGCGCACCGGCGGCGGCGCAGCGGGTGCCGTCGTTGTCTGCTCGGCGACGATGTCGGCGTCGGGCACCCGCCACATGCCGGCGAGCCAGACCCATTTACCGTCGAGCCACAGCCAGTAACCGGGCCGCCACTCGGCGTGCACGCTGAGCTTCGGTGGCACGTCTTCGGCGAGCGGTGCCGGTGGTGGACCCTCGGGTTGTGCCGCGGGCGCGCTCGCGAGCTCGACGCGCTTGTTCCACGCCGTGCGATGACGCGTCCACTCCGCGGTGGTCCAGCAGCGCACGTCGTCGTGATGCGTCGTGCAGAACTGCTCGCGCTCGCGCATGGCGGCGTCGAGCTGCAGGTGAACCGTCATGCCGCCGGCGCCCCAGCAGCCGCGATTGTCGGGATGCGACGCGCAGAACCGCTCGTGCTGCCGCTTCTTCTCGGCTGCGATTTCCAGTCGCAGCTTTGCGGCACGCACTTCTTGTTCTCTGCGCCGCGCAGCTTCCTCTGCGTCACGAGCACGCCGGCGCTCCTCTTCCTCGGCCTCGTGGGCACGCCGCTGCGCCGCTTCATCGTTCTCGCGCGCATGACGACGTGCTTCTTCTGCCGCTTCGATCGCACGCTTTCGGCGCACTTCATCGTCGGCTGCGATCTGGCGGCAGCGCTGTTCGTGTTCCACGCTGCCGAGCGCTACTTGCTCGCCACGTGCACGGCGCTGCGCTTCGGACCGGCACGCGTAGATTTCGCGCAGCTCGGCTTCGCGTTGTGCGCGCAGTTTCGCGTCACGCTGGCGCAGCCATTCACGCTGCTGTTCTTCACGGAGCTGTGCGGCTGCGGCCTGGCGCTCGCGCTCGGCGGCTTCCCGCGCGGCACGTTCGCGCGCTTCGACCTCGAGCCGCACGAGATACGCCTCGTACTCGGCTTCGGGCACGTTCGGTCGCCACGCCAGCTTGAGCGTCCCGATTCGCACGCCCTCGAAGTCGTTCGGCTCGACCGACCACAACCGGAGCACGATCGAGCGCGCGGGTTGGTTCAAGCGAAACCTCAGCAGCGACGTCCACCCGACCACGGGCTCTCCCTCGAGCTCGAGCTGGGCATGCGTACTCGGCGTGCTCGGCGTGCCCGGCACATGCACCGCGACCGGTACCGGCGTTCCGCCCGTCCCACCACCGCTCGCGCGACCTGCGGCGACACGCTCGCGCTTGTCGGCGAGGCATCGCGCGTTATCGAGATGCGCATTGCTGCCCTCGCCGTCGAAGACACCGTTGATGTGCTCGACCTCGACACCATCGACAAGCAAGACGCCGCGCAACGCGACGCCATGCGTGGTGTGCAGCATCAGCTCGACCCGCTCTCCCCACTTGAGCTCGGTCGCGGGGATCACGATCTCGTACGGGCCCTGGCCGCACGCAGCCGGCGAGCGGTACCACGCCTGATGGGCGACGAACGACTCGAGACGGATCGACGTTGCCGCCGTGGTCGTCGTTGTTGTCGTCGCGGCCGTCGACGTCGTCGGGGCTGTCGGCGTTGTCGGCGCTGTCGTGTGCGCGTGACCGCCGCCGCACGCCGCGAGCACCAGCAGATAAGCGAATCGCTTCATGCACGAATAGACGTGGCACTCGACGAAGATGGGAACTTTTTGCGATTGTGAACAGCGGTTTACGCTGAACAGCGGTTAGATCGGGCCATGCGCTGGTTTTGTTTGGTCGCGATCGCCGCGTGCTGTCCCCCGATGAGCGACAAGTCGACGACGCCTGTCGTCGCAACGCCACAGCCTCCGCCGCCGATCAAACCCGCTGTTGCGCCCGCGCCGCCGGCAC
>DASUFX010000425.1:0-2883 GCA_036274355.1 Kofleriaceae bacterium
TTGAGATCGCGGTGCACGACGCCGCGCGTATGTGCGAGCTGGATCGCGAGGCAGACGTCGACGAACGCGCGGAGCATCGGTTGCACGGGCGCATTCGACGCGATGCGCTTCGCGAGCGTCACGCCAGCGAGGCGTTTCATCGTGAAATACGGCCGGCCGTCGCCGTCGGTGCCGAGCTCGTACACCGGCACGATCGCCGGGTGATCGAGACGGGCCTGGATGCGAGCCTCTCGCAGAAAGCGCGCGACAGCGTCGGGTGACGGTTCGCGCGAGCGGATGCGCTTGACGGCAACCTCGCGGCCAATGCGCTGGTCCTGCGCGACCAGCACCTCGCCCATGCCGCCGTGACCGATCATGTCACCGAGCTGATAGCCAGGATCCGGAAGCGCGACGCTCGACGACGTGCCCCAGCTCGGCACGATCGTCTCGTCGGCACGCGCTTCGGTCGGCGCGTGCGGCGAGACGGTGCCCTTCGTGCCGTCCACGGTGGGCGCAGCCGGATCGGCCCGCGTCCCCGGCGCATCATCTTTGACCATTTGGTTCGATGGTATCCGATTCGTTCGATTGACACGATGGCGCAACCGGCACGGGGCATCCGTGTCAGTTCTGCATTGGCGCGAATGTCAGACGAAGCACCTCGACAGCGCGCTCGGCGCATTTACGATTCGGCGATGCATGGCCGTCGTCTCGTCCCATGGCTTGTTTTTCTGATCCCCGCGGTCGCGCACGCGGAGGACGCGCCGGTAGCGCCAGCCGCGCCATACACGCCGCCCGACTTCCTGTCGGCGACGCCGCCATTGCCGACGACGATCG
Organism: Kofleriaceae bacterium; assembly: GCA_036274355.1. Lineage (GTDB taxonomy): Bacteria > Myxococcota_A > Polyangia > Haliangiales > Haliangiaceae > JABFXX01. The sequence continues at coordinate 814 of DASUFX010000425.1, forward strand.
ACGCGACGGCAGTCTGGCGCCTCGATCTCGATGAAGCGCTGCAGCTCGCGGTACGCCAGAACCTCGGCGTCACACTCGAGCGCAAGTCCGTGCGCATCTCCGAGCTCGGCGTCACCGTCGCGAACGGCCTGTTCGAGCCGACCGTCGCAGCGTCGTACGCGCACGGCAGCTCGCGCACGCCGCCGGAATCGTCGACCGAAGGCATGTCGGGCGAGATCCTCGAGTTCGTCAACGATGCATGGCGCGTGTCGCTCGGCCAGCGGCTCGCAACCGGCATGCAGCTGTCGGTCGACTTCATCAGCGATCGTGCGAAGTCGTCGCGCGACACCGCCGTCACCCCGATCAGCTATCGCTCGACGCTCGAGGTCAGCATCACGCAGCCGCTGTTGCGCGGGTTCTCACTCGATCTCGACGTGCCGCGGATGACCGTGCTCGAAGCGCAGCTCGGCAGCGCCAAGGAGAAGCAGCAGCTCGAGACGGTCGTCGCCGACGTCGTGCAGCGCACCGAGGCCGCGTACTGGGACGTGGTCCAGGCATTGTTCCGCTACGACCTCGAGCGCCGCTCGCACAAGCGCGCCGAAGAACAGCTCGCCCTGACGAAGCGCCAGATCGAGTCCGGCACGCTTCCGCCGTCCGACATGATCTCGGCCGAGAGCACGCTGGCCCAGCGCCAGCTTCAGCTCGTGCAGGCCGAAGAAGCGATCGCGCTCGCGTGGGATCAGCTCCGCGCCATTCTGAACCTGCCACGCGATCAGTGGAACCGGCCGATCCTGCCGGTCGACGTGCCGCACTTCGCGCCGAACGAAACTTCACCCGATGCGGCGATGACGACCGCGGTCTCCCACCGCCCCGAGCTCGTGGCCATGGATATCGAGCTGCGCGCGTCGGCGCTCGCGGTCAGGAAAGCCGAGAACGACAAGCTTCCGCAGATCGATCTCGGCCTCACGGGTAGCGTGGTCGGCCAGGACGATCGATACCGCGGCGCCCTCGATCAGCTCAGCACGTTCGACAGCCGGGGCTGGAGCGTGCTCCTGAACCTCACCTGGACCCCGCTTCGCCGCGCGACCAAGGCCGCCGCCGAGATCGAACGGACCCGCCACGAGGTCAACGTCACGCGCCGCGAACAACTTGTGCAAGAGATCTGGTTCGCCGTACGTGATGCGGTACGTAATCAGCGCAGCGCGGCCCGGCAGGTCGAGGCCGCCGCCCGCTTCCGCGAGCTCGCCGAGAAGAGCCTCGAGGTCGAGCAGCGGAAGTTCCTCAACGGTACGTCCTCGAACTTCTTAGTAGCCCAGCGTCAGGAGGAGCTGGCGGCGGCTCAGCTATCCGAGCTGACAGCGGTGCTCGGTCACACCAAAGCGGCCGCCGCCCTCGCGCGTGCAACCGGTCAACTCCTCGACGACCGCCACATCCAGCTCGGCGTGAAGTGAACTGTGAGTTGCAGTTGTTGAGATGAGCTGACAGGAGCAGGTTGCTCATCCACCCCCGACCCGCGGTACAACGGCTGCGGGGATGACCGCCGACCTTCCGATCGATGCGAAGCCATTCGACCTGTGGCCGCTCGTGCCCAAGTCGATCCAGGCGATCATGCCGAACGTGATGTGGAACCGGGCCCGGCTCCAGCGGCTGGACTTGCCGGTCCGAGACATCCCGGTCGCCCAGCTGCGCTGGCAGCTCGATCTCCCGTGGTGGCGGCATGGCAACAAGGTCTTCGCGATCACGCCGAACCAGGTACGCAATGATCCGGAGACGTTCGTCATCCAGTTCCGCCGCATGCTCGATGCCGATCTCGATTTTCCGATTCACGTGCTCGAGCGCGATCGCCTGATCCTGCTCGACGGCTTTCACCGCCTGCTCAAGGCCGACATGCTCGAGATGCGTACGATTTCGGCGCGCGTCGTCAACCTCGCGCAGTTCGCCGACGTCCTCGAGCGCCGCTGAACCGCCGGCCACCCCCCGCGCATCGAACCGTCATGAAGCCCGAATGGCTCGTCGTTCGCCAGGATGACAACGGCAACGAGGTCGTCATGGCGGAGGTCGCGACGGAGGAAGAGGCTCGGTCGATCGCGG
>DASUFX010000426.1:0-6355 GCA_036274355.1 Kofleriaceae bacterium
TACCGTCAGGTCTTTTCCGGCGAGCTAGCGCTTGCCGAACGCGATTGGTCGCGCGCCGAAGCGATCGGCAACGAGCTCGCCCGCACCGCGCGTTCGCAGTGGCTGTCGGCGATGCCGGCAGTCTCTGCACTCGTCGACACGCTGACCGCCACCGCGGAGCTCGGCATCGGCACGCGCGCAGGCGCCGAACGAGCACGCGACCGGTGCCGCGCGATGTATCGCCGCGTGCGCTACTCGTTCTACGCCGCGACCGCACTGCGGCTGTGGGGGCAGGCCGAGCGCGCGCTCGGCAATCACGCATCCGCTTCGCGCATCCTCTCGCGCGCAGCTGCCGTCGCGAGCGAACGCGGGGGTAAGGTCGATCGTCTTGCTGTCGCGTGCCTCCTGGGCGCGAAGGTCGATTGCGGAGATCTTGAATTCGCCGTCATGTGGAACACGGGCGGCGCTCTGGAGTAGCAATGGCAAATCCTTCCGTAATCGTGATCGGCGGCGGGGTCGCCGGTCTCACTGCTGCGCACGAGCTCGTCGAGCGCGGCTTCACGGTTCATGTCTACGAGACGCGCCCCGCATGGGGCGGCAAGGCGCGTTCGCAGCCAGTCGCCGGTAGCGGCACGAACGGCCGCAAGGATCTGCCCGGCGAGCACGGCTTCCGCTTCTACCCGCGGTTCTACACGCACGTGATCGACACGATGAGCCGCATCCCGATGCCGGGCACGCCGCATCACGTCGTCGACAACTTGCGCCCGACAACCGAGAGCGCGATCGCCCTGATCGATCACGACACGTGGTTTCGCTTCTACCGCCGCAAGATGACGAAACCGTTCGACGTGCTCGAAGCGCTCGAGCTGTTCTTCCAGGAGCTCGACTTCGACGCCGAGGACATGATGCTGTTCGGCGCGAAGATCCTCCAGTTCCTCACGACGAGCGACACGCGCCGGCTCGCCGAGTACGACAAGATTTCGTGGTGGGACTTCCTCGAGGGCGACCACTACTCGCAGCGGTTCCAGCGCCAGCTGCGCGCGGTGCCGCGCACGATGGTCGCGATGGATCCGAAGCGCGGATCGGCGCGAACCGTCGGCACGATCTCGATGCAGCTGATCCTCGACTACGCCGAGCAGGGCGTGAACAACGACCGCACGATGGGCGGTCCGACGAGCCAGATGTGGTTCGACCCGTGGATCACACATCTGATGTCGATCGGCGTGCAGCTGCACAGTGGCGCGCAAGTCGATTCGCTCGAGATGGCCGGCAACAAGATCAGCGGCGTGAAGCTCGCCGGCGGCGGGACCGCAACTGCTGACTACTACGTGCTCGCCGTCCCGCTCGACGGCGTGACGAACATGATCACGCCGCAGATGGCAGCCGCTGATCCGGTGCTGCAGAACCTCAAGAACGCGAACCTCGATCAGCTCGTGTCCTGGATGGTTGGCATCCAGTACTTCCTCTACGAGGACGTGCCGCTCGTCCGCGGCCACACGTTCTATCCAGACTCGCCGTGGGCGCTGACCACGATCTCGCAGCCGCAGTTCTGGCGCGACCTCGGTCTGTTCCGCCGCGGTTACGGCAACGGCGAAGTCGGCGGCCTGATCTCCGTCGACATCTCGGACTGGAACACGCCGGGCACGTTCATTCCCAAGACCGCGAAGCAGTGCACGCCCGACGAGATCGCGAAGGAAGTCTGGGAGCAACTCAAGGCCGCGCTCAACGGTTCGCAGCCCGGCGAAGACATCCTGCGCGACGAGCTCAAACACTCCTATCACCTCGACAGCGATCTCGATTACTCCGGCGGTCTACCGCCGAAGAACACGTCGCGCTTGCTCGTCCATCCGCCGGGCTCATGGGCGCTGCGGCCCGAAGCCGGCACTGCGATCGGAAACCTCGTGCTCGCGTCCGATTACGTGCGCACGTACACCGATCTCGCATCGATGGAAGGTGCGAATGAAGCGGCGCGCCGCGCAGTCAACGTGATCCTCGCGCGCTCGATGTCGACTGCCGGCAAGGTGCCGACGTGGCCGCTCGAGGAGCCGTCGTATCTCGAACCGTGGAAGCGGCTCGACGAGCGGCTCTATCACAACGGCCAGTCACACCTGTTCGAGCTGCTCGGCATCCGGCGCGCCGCGCAAGCCGCTGACCTCTTGCGTCGGTTCGCCGCGTTCACCGGCATCGCGAAGCTGGACGACCTGCTCGATGAAGTCCGCGCCACGACGATCATCAAAGGGATCCTCGTGCGCATCGGCATCTCGTGACATACGCTCGCTGCAATGAGTAACGAGACGTTTGAAGGTGGTTGTGACTGTCGCGAGATTCGCTACCGGATGACATCGCGGCCGCTGTTCGTGCACTGCTGTCATTGTCGGTGGTGTCAGCGCGAGACCGGCGCGTCGTTCGCACTCAACGCGATGATCGAAGCCGATCGCGTACAGCTGCTCGCCGGCGAAGTCGACGTCGTCCTCACACCCTCGAATAGCGGCAAGGGCCAGAAGATCGCGCGCTGCCCGCGCTGCCGGATCGCGGTGTGGAGCAACTATGCCGGCGCCGGCGACGCCGTGCGCTTCGTGCGCGTTGGCACGCTCGACAACCCCGACGCGTTTCCGCCCGACATCCACATCTTCACGGCGTCGAAGCAGCCGTGGGTCGTGCTTCCGCCGAACATGCCGGCAGTTCCCGAGTACTACGATCGTACGCAGTATTGGCCCGCCGAGAGTCTCGCCCGGCGCGACGCGCTGCTCGCGAAGCAGCGTTGACCTACGTCGATTCCATATCGACCGCAGGCAGCCGGCGAAACTCGTCGCTGCGATGCATGATCGCGCCACCCGTGATGCCGTAGACGATGTGCTCCACGAACGTCGCGAGCCACACCCAGCCCCAGGTCGCGAGGCTGAACACCGGCACCCCGACGAGCGGCAGCATGAACACGAGCATGATCAGCCAGAGCCCGATGCCGACGGCGAGGCCTTTCCACCACGTGACACGGTACGTCGACACCGCGAGCAGACCGAACCAGAACGTGCCGTACGCGAGGTGGAGGATCCACGCAGCGATCACCTCAGGTGTCGTCACCGTCGTGCTTCTGAACAACCTCGCGAGGAGGTTCGCGATCATCGCGAGCGGCACCGGTTCCGTGAAGAACCGTCTCGCGATCAGGTAGGTGAGTACCATCACGAAGCTCATCGCGAGCGTCGCGATCAGTCCGGCACGACAGCCTTCCAGAAATCGTCTCTCGGTCCGCGTCATAGGAGCTCCTGATCCAACGCGATGCAGGCCGCATTCCGACGCCGCGCGCTCGGAATTTCGCCGGCGCGATTATGTCTGAGTCGGCCGCTAGACCTTCTTCGACATCCTCACGCCGGTCACCGCCCAGCGCTCGCGCTTCAGCTCTACGTAATTGAGCACGGCCTTTGCGGCAAACCCGATCGGGAAGCTCCACCACACGCCGATCTCGCCGAGGTCGAAGCCAAAGCCGAGCACGAGCGCGACCGGTACCTGGATCGCGATCGTCGCCCAGATGTTGATGCGCAGGCTCGTGCGTGTCGCGCCAGCACCCTGCAGGAGGCCAATCAGCGCCATGTTGATCGCGGCTGGCGGCATCGCGACGGCGAGGATCTGCAACCACACGATCGTGTAGTCGCCGAGCTTCGTGTCCGGCATCACGTCGAACACCTGGACGAGCAGCGGGCCCGTCGCAAAGATCGCGATCGCGAGCGCGGTCATGATCGCGAGGCACAAGAGGATCGACGCGCGCGCGACCGCCTTGGCCCGTGGCACGTTGCTGCCGCCGAGCGCCTGGCCGACCATCGCGCCGGTTGCTTGCGCGATGCCGATGCCCGGCACAAACGCGAATGACTGCACGCGCAAACCGAGGCCGTGCGCGGCTACGCTCACCTGATCGATACGGCCGAGCATCGCGAGCGCGGTGAGAAAACCGACGTTGAGCACGAGCAGATCGATCGCCGCCGGCCAGCCGACGCGAAATAGCTCGACCGCGAGTTGATGATCGACCGCGCGCAGGTGCAGCGGGAGCTTCAAGTTCGGCACCTTGCCACTGCGCAGCACCATCACGAGCGCGACGACGCCGCTCGCCTGCGCGACCACGGTGCCGATCGCCGAGCCGGTGACACCGAGCGCGGGCATGCCGAGGTTGCCAAGAATCAGCCCGTAGTTCAGCACCGCGTTGATCACGTTCGTGCCGAGCGCGACGAGAAATGGAATCCGCGTGTTGCCAACGCCGCGCAAGATGCCGGCGTACAAGAGCGTCAGATAGAAGAACGGCGTGCCGGCCATCAGCGGCCGCAGATAATCGGCGCCGATCTTCGCCACTTCTGGCGATGCGTCGAGCGCGAGCAGGATGTGCTCGGCACCGAGCGCGCCGGCGATGCCGACGACGATACCGACGACCACGGTGAGCTGCGTCGCTTGCACGAGCAGGTGATTGAGGCGCTGCGTGTCGCCGCCGCCATAGGCGCGCGCGACGAGTGCGACGGTGCCGACGGTCAAGCCGAGCATCGCGACCATCAGCAGGAACACGACCTGGATCGAGTAGCCGAGCGCGGCCAACACCGGCTGCGGGTTCGCCATCCGTCCGCACAGCGCCGAGTCGACGCCGAGCATCATCACTTGTAGGACGTTCAGACCGATGATCGGCCAGGCGAGTCGAAACAGCTGACGATGGATGGACTCCGCCACGGCCGGCCAGCCTACAGCAAACGCTGTACCGACTGCACCCGCCGGTTTGGTCAGGTCACTGGCTGGTCGCGCCGAACCACGCCGTCACGCTCCACAGCGAGATCGGCTCCATCGGATCCAACCGATACATCCGCGCCACTTGCAGCGCGCTGAACATGCGCTTTGCCCACGCGACGCGTAGTTCGCCCGCGCCCGCCGCATCGTCGCGACCTGCCGCCGCCCACATGCCAGCTTGTACGTAGCGCCCCATCGGCGCGCCACCGCTCGCGAACACGAGGCCACCGAGGCCGGGTCGCGCCCGGGCGCCGAGCTCGAGCCAGCCTGTCGGAATTCCTGCACCGACCGCAAACCCGACACTCGCGCCGTTCAGATCGCCAGCATGTGCGCGATCCCACTCGCTCGCGCGACCGTCGTGCGCGAGACGCTCGATGCGATACAGCGGCCCGAACAGCGAGCCTGCGGTGCCGGTGCCCGCTTGCGCATCCGCGCGTGCCGTCCACAAGACGCCGCCGCGCTCCGCCGCACCGTTCGCGAACGCGACGACACCTGCACCGAGCGAAATCTCGGCGACGACCGACACGCCGACATCGGCGCGGGCGCGAAACCCTTCGAAGCGACTGCTCGCTCCTGCTTCGATCGCAGTGATCGTGTGCGTGCCATCCATCGCAGGCGCACTCGGATCGATCGCGATCCCGAGATGCATCGCGTACGGTGGCGCCATCGCGAATCGCAACCCACCGGCGATCAACGCCGGATCGAGCACGTCATCGACCTCGAGCACGGCGTCGAGATCCGTCTGCTCCGCTGCCGCGCGAATGCCGGTGTGAAACCGATCGTCGAGCGCGGCGCGATAGCCGTTCACCACGTGCGTGATGTGCGCCGGCGCCAGCGCACCAGCTGCAACCGAGAACCTCGTGTCGCCGACATCGCGCGTCGCTTCGAAATCACGCACGAGCGTGAGGACGCTGCCGACGCCATTCCAATCGCTGCGCCGAAACTCGGCGTCGTCCCACACGCCACGCGCACCGATGCCGAGCCGGATGTTCGGCCACGCCGCATCGAGGCGCAGGTCGAGCGCGCCGTAGGTCGCTGCGCCCTGTGCGCCCGCACCGACGGACGCGCCAACGCTGACGTCCGCACGCGCCCATGCGGGCACGGCGACGAGCACCAGCAGGGATACCGCTCGCATGCGGCAAAGCGTCGCCCCGCTCCCGGCACGGGACAAAATTTTGGCAATCGCGTGCGCCGCTCGCTATTTGCCGCGCTCGGCGTTCGTCTTTTTCACGAGCCGCAGCACCAAAAATCCAGTCACGAGCAGAAACCCGCCGCCGATCGCCATCATCCGCCAGCGATACGCCCCGCCCTTCGCCGGATGCGGATTGGTCCAGAACCCCGACGGGCCCTTCCAATCCGATTGCTCTCTCGCGCGCGGGTTCTCCGTCATCGGCGCTTGCTGCCCGAAGGCAGGCGCCACAGGTGCCGCAAACGCGAGCACGATGAGGAGGACCAGACGACGCATCGAGGATGTCTTACTCCTTTTCGCGCGGCTTGGAAGCGCCATCGCGCTTGTCGCCCCGATCCTTTTTGTCGCGCTTGTCCTTCTTGTCGTGCTTGTCGTTCTTGTCGGGAGGCGGATCGTCGTCCTTGGCCATCGGATTCGTCGAAACGGCGT
>DASUFX010000427.1:0-7751 GCA_036274355.1 Kofleriaceae bacterium
GTCGAGTTCCTGTCCAAGACGAGGCGCCTTGCGCTTTGCAAAGCCGAACCGAAGCTCGGCTTCTGCGACCACGCTGATGCCAATGTCACTGCGATCGTGCTTTAGCCAACGTGCGAGCACCTTCGGGTGCAACTGCATCGCGTAGCTAACGACGTCGGTGTCGACGAGGAACTGCATCATTGAAGTCTTTGAAAATGTGGTCGACAGATTCAGGTGGTCGATCTCGCGGCACTTCGAAGTCGAGTGGAACGTGAGGTCCCGACCACAGCCAATCGATCCAGTCCTTAGGCCAACCGCCGTCGGGTTCCAGGATTACTTTGTCGCCTTCGCGACGAATGAAGACCGTCTTGCCTTGGAAGCGAAACTCCTTCGGCAGTCGCACTGCTTGACTGCGTCCGGTCCAGAACAACTTGGCGCGAACAAGCGGCTCGCGCGCCGGCTCCTGTTTCGAAGCATGCTTTTGCGTCGACGAGGACCGCCGCAGTTTCGGCTTCGTACGCATGATAGCTATCATGATATATACCATGCCGTTCCGGCGGCGTCCTCGTCGAGAAATCGCTGCGCTCAGCTGACCTTGTGCTTCTTCTTGGTCGCTGCTGCAGCCGCGGCTTCCGCCGCGCACAGATCGCAGTCGTCGAACGGCGCAGCGCCGAACGGCGGACCGAAGTCCATGTACCGGCGCGGTTCGTCGCAGAAGCGCATCAGCGCCTTGTCGATCATCGCCTTGACGATCTTCGGCACCTCGTCCTCGTCGGCGATCCCGGCCTCGTCGTACGCGCACCACAGCTCGCGCTCGAAGTCGTACAGCCCGTCGAGATCGATGAACCCGAGCACGCGCTCGTAGACCATCTCGTCGAGCAACTTCGAGGCCTGGTCGGGCGCCATCAGCGGAATGTTCAGCTGGCCGCTCACGACACACCTCCCGCCGCGCCATTCGCTGCCGGGTTCGCCGCGCCTGCTGCCGCACGCCGCGCCTGCGCGACCAACGCCGTGCGGAGCTGCTGCTGCAACGCCGGATGCTCGTCGAAGTGCGCCATCACCTTGTCGCGTCCCTGGCCGAGCGTCGCGCCTTCGTACGAGTACCAGGTGCCACTCTTCTCGACGAGACCGAGCTTCTCCGCCGTGTCGACGAGCTCGCCGAGCTTGTTGACGCCAGTGCCGTACAGGATCTCGAACTCCGCTTCGCGGAACGGCGGCGCGAGCTTGTTCTTCACGACCTTCACCTTGACCTCGCTACCGACGGTCTCTTCGCCGCGCTTGATTGCCTTCTTGCGCCGGATGTCGAGGCGCACCGAGCAGTAGAACTTGAGCGCGTTGCCGCCGGTCGTGGTCTCCGGGTTGCCGTAGACGACGCCGATCTTCTGGCGCAGCTGGTTGATGAAGATGACGCACGTACGCGTGCGCGAGATGACCGCGGTGAGCTTGCGCAGCGCCTGACTCATCAGCCGCGCTTGCAAGCCCATGTGCGCATCGCCCATGTCGCCTTCGATCTCGGCACGCGGCGTGAGCGCGGCAACCGAATCGACGACGATCAGATCGATCGCACCGGTACGCACGAGCGTGTCGCAGATCTCGAGCGCTTGCTCGCCGCAATCGGGCTGCGACACGAGCAGATCCTCGAGGTCGACGCCGAGCCGGCGTGCGTACTCGGTATCGAGCGCGTGCTCGGCATCGATGAACGCGCACACACCGCCGGCGCGCTGTGCCTCCGCGATCGCGTGCAACGTCAACGTCGTCTTGCCCGACGACTCCGGGCCGTAGATCTCGACGATGCGTCCACGCGGCAAGCCACCGCAGCCGAGCGCGACGTCGAGTGCGACCGAGCCGGTCGGGATGATCTCGACCTGCTGCACTTCGCTGCCGTCGAGCCGCATGATCGCGCCGGACCCGAATTGTTTGTGGATCGCTTTGACCGCCTCGGCGATCGAGCGGTTCTTCTTCTCTTGAGCCGACATAAAACCTCCGCGCCGGCCCATTCCACATCGCGTGCCGCGCCAAGCTCGCGAATTGTCGCGTGCGCGTGTCCGGAGTGTCCGGAGGTCGGACTTCGCCGGACGCCTACTGGACGGTGAACGTACGCGGGAACGTCGTCGTCACGCTGAACGGATACTGCGCCTTCTGGTAGTCGCCGCGGTCGGCTGCGCCGAAGCCCGTGCGCGCCGTGATGCCGAAGACGTACTGGTGACCAGCGACAAGGAGGTTGCCGTCGACTTTCACTTCTGGCGCGATCACGTGATAGATGCGCACCGGGACGAGCGCGGAGAACGTGATCTCGTACAGCGTCACGACGTAGTCGTTCGCGACGTACCCAGCTTCAGCGCTCCAGCTGAGCGTCTGCTGACTCGACGATGCGCCCACCGGCACACTCTCGGTCGTGCCGGATAGGCTCGTCGCGCCGAGCTTCACGTTCGTCGCGAGCGGGGCACCGTACTGCAACGAGCCGCTGAACACGTTCGTGATGGTCTGGATCGAGGACGTCAGAACCGCGCCGTTCGCCAACCGTGCCGAGGTCAGCCGCGCAGCGATCACGCGATCGAGCCCGAGCATGCTGCTCGGATCGGCGAGCGTGATCGTGGTGTCGATCTGGGTCGACTCGTGCAGCGTGAGCATCAACGGCCGGTCAACGAAGTCCGGCCCGACGCCGGGCAAGAAGCCGGGGAGGTCGGTGCTCGGCGATACGCCGAGGAACAATTTTCGTCCCGCCGTACCACCCGGTAGGACCGCGTCGAGCCGCTGTGCGGCCGGCGCCGCATTGCCGTTCGGCAAGCAGTTCGCGGGCATCGTCGAACAGATCGTCGACAACGTGCGCGTGGTCGTCTGCCACGTCGGCTGTGGATTCGGTGCCAGCATCATGTTCGCGGCAAGATCGATCTGGCTCATCGCGAAACCATTGACCGACGTCTGCGCCCCGTTGGGCTGGAAGTTGACCAGCAGCACCCAGTCACCTTTCGCTTTCTGCGGGGCGCCGAGCGGCGACGTGACGGGCCGCGCGTTCTGCGGGAACGCGAACTTGATCGTTCCTGCCGTCGCCTGGTCGAACTGAGACGACGAATCGGTCGCCGTGAATGCGCCAGACGTGTACAGCGCGGGCATAGCGAGCGTCGTGCCGAGCCCTTGCGGCGTGATCGAGTAGCCGCTTGCCGTCGGTGGCGCGGGCGCATCGAGACGCGTCGTGCGCGGCACGACCAGGATCGCGCCGGTGATCGACCACTGCACTTCGTGCGGCACCGACTCGCCCGGCAGCGTGTAGACCACGCGATGTGGCGACTCGCGCAGCGCGTACGGAATCTCGAACGAGCCGTCTGCGGGATCGTACGTCGCCTCTGCGAGACCGCTGTCGTCGCCGACGAGCACGACCGGCGGTTGCGGCCGCGCGGTCTCGCTACCGATCGACTTGTAGACCATCTCGGGGTCGAAGCCGCTCGTGCCGGCCTGGCCGTCGGTCGTCGCGATGCCCCACACGAGTCTCGTGCGCGAGCCGGGTGGTAATCCTTCTGAGGCGCCGTCGACCGCAATGGTGGCGTCGAGGCCATAGAGCCAGTTACATCCCGTCGCCGCGACGAGCGGTGCGAGGGCAAGCCACCTCATCCGGGCGAATCGTGGCATGGCGCCCGCGTTGCACACAAGTTCGAGCGGCCATGCCAGGATGCGCGTGTGAAGTTAGACGCACGGCTCAACCTCTTCATCACGCTCGTCGCCGTGTTCATGACGTGCCTCATCGTCGGCGACATGATCGGCGGCAAGCTGACGTCGTTCGAGCTGTTCGGCCGCGAGTGGATCTTCTCCGTCGGTCAGCTCGCGTTTCCCGTCACGTTCATCCTCACCGACATCCTGAACGAGTTCTACGGCCGAAAAGTCGTACGCAGGATCACGTTCCTTGCGTTCTTCATGGTCGGTCTGACCTTCTGCATCATCTATGCGGCGGCTGCGATGCCGTGGGCACCGATCGCGCTGAAGTCCGATTGGACCGGCGTCACGCCGCCCCAGTTCAGCAGCGTGTTCACGCAGGCCACGCAGATCCAGCTCGCGTCGATGGCGGCGTTCTTGATCGGCAACCTGACCGACATCTGGGTCTTCTTCCTGATCAAGAGGCTGACCGGCAATCGCATGCTGTGGCTTCGCTCGACTGGTTCGACCGCTGTCTCGCAGCTGATCGACACGATCGTGATCTCCGGCATCATCTGGCTGCGCAAGGTCTCGTTCGAGACCTACGTCACCATCGTGCTCACGTCGTACGTCATCAAGCTCGCCGCGGCGATCGTCGTGACCCCGATCATCTATGGTCTGCACGAGGTGATCGAGAAGAAGTACGGCATCGAGCCGGCACCGCTCGAAGTCGCGAGCGCCGACGTCGGTGGTACCGACGACGCGACCTAGGGCTCCATCGTCGTCAGCGTCTCGAGCAGCATCTTGTCGCCGGGACCGACGAGGTTGATGAGGTCCGAGAATCCGACGCGCCGCGCATTCGCGTAGCCACCTGGTGCGTCGACGGTCGTCAGCTCGCCAAGTCCGATCGCGTCGCCGCGCTTGGGATTGAAATCGAAACCGAACGACGGCAGCACCGGATACGTCACGCTCGCGCCAGTGCGTGGCGCGACGAGTCGCCAGTTCCACGCGCGGCCGCCCGGAATGTCGTCGCGATAGACGTGGATGCGGGCGCGCACGAGATTCGGTACCTGTGGCCCCGACCGCTCGGTCCACGCGAGCTCGCGCGTCGCGACGTCGTATGCCGGTTGCGTCGCGAACGGCGGTAGCTGCGCGGCGCCGACGTCGACCGCATACGGCGTGGACGCATCGGCGCTCGTCTCGTAGATGGTCTGGCTGCCGACGTCGCTCGAGAACAGCGTCGACACGATCAGCGACGCGGCGGTCGTCGCGGGCAGCTGCACCTGCGTCGTCACGCTGCCGTTACTGACGGTATCGCCCGCGGTGCGCTCGTAGACCCGGCCGTGTGTGCTTACGAACGTGTGGTACGTGCCGATGAACGAGACCAGCGGTGGCACGTTCGCATACGAGAACGTCTTCGTGACGAGCGGGGCGTAGCTGCCGGTGATCGCGAACGAGCCGAAGTCCGGCGGCTCCGCTGCCGGCGGCACGGTGAGATTGCCGGCGTAGAACGCGCTGACCGGCTGCGACGTGTCGTCCTCGCCGACGACGACTGCATCGGCGACGCCGTCGCAGCCGAGCAGCGTCGCGGTGGCGGTACCACCAGGCAAGAGCCCGATCGGACCGCCGCACGACGTGTAGACCTGATAGCCGACCGCACTGCCATCCGACGGCACGGTGATCGCCACCGGCCACTCGTCGGTCGGGCCCGCTGGCGCGAACGCGAGCTCGAGCGAATCGCCGGGCTGTACGGCGGCAAACGTCGACAGCTCGTCGCTGCCGCTACCGACGTGCTCGAGCGCGGTGACAAAACCGCCGGCCGCCATTTCCGTCCACGCGAGGCCCTTGTCGTTCGTCAACTGCGCGCTGACGAGCGAGGAATCGGCGTTCTGGAACACGACCGCGACGCCGACGACCGGCATGCCGTTGCGCGTGACGACGAGCTTGACCGACGTCGGTGTCGGATCACCCATCGACGTAGGGAGCGCGTCGACCGCGGCATCCGCGGGCCCCGCATCGACGCCATGATGTACCTCGCTACAAGCAGCGAGCAGCAGCGCGCATGCGAGGTAACGAGTCATCGATCGAACCTCACCAGCACGCTGCGATTGGTCGACGCGAGATCGGGGTTTGGCACGAGCGCGTAGAGCTGCTGGCACTTGCCGCACAGCTGCGGGTACTGCAGCGCGCCGGCGCGCAACAGGAACGGTTTGCCGAACGGGCTATCGACATCGTCGCGCGATGCCGCGTAGACGCCAGGCTGGCCGAGCGAGTCTTTCGCCGAGTAGACCATCGTGAGCCCGTTGGGCGTGAGGTTCGGCGCGAGATCGCCGGCGAAGTCGAACGGCTCGCCGACGGTCTCCCAGTGCCCGTGTTCGTCGACCTCGTACTCCTGGATCGTCGTCGAATAGCTCAGCATGCGCACGAGCACGCGGCGTGGTCCGAATGCATCGGCGCTCGGCGTGCCCGCAAACGTGCCGCGCGGAACTTCTGCGTCGAGCTGCCACTCGGCGGTGCCGCGGCGAAGCGCGCCCTTGAGCGTGAGCGGCTCGATCGACACCGCGTAGAACAGCGCGCCGCCTTCGGGCGCGAGCGCGAGTGACGCCGGCGAGTACGGCCCGAGATCGATCAGAGTCTCGCTCTTGTCGGTCAACGTGACTTCGTACGCGATCCCACCACGCTGGATCACGGCGAGCTGCTGGTCCCAGTCGATCGAGAACAGATCGGCTTCGACGACGTTGTCCTGGTTCGGGTTCGCGAACTTCGCGAGCGGGCACGGATCGGGCTGGCCCGAAACGCCGAGCGCGAGATCGCAACCGGCGAGCAACGCGAGCAGGCTAAAACGAGCCAGCAACGGCCACCCCCACCTGGTTCGTACCGACGACCGGCATCACTTGCTCGACGCGCTCCTTGCGCGGCGCTTTGACGTACAAGTACACGCCGGTCGCGATCGCAGCGCTACCGACGACGAACAGCGACGTCCCGCCGAACCGCGCGACGTTCTGCCAGTGCAGATACGTCTCGGGATGATCGGTCGCGTCGTACTTGCTCTTGGCGACGAGCGTGAGCGTCGCGCTTGCCGCCCAAAACGCCACCCCAGTTCCAGCCGCAACGTACGCGTAGCGCCGCTGCGTGACGCCGCGATCGATCACGACGAACTGCTTCGGCGGCGGCGGGCGTAGATCGATCGTCTGCTTGTCACCCTCGTTCAGGGTGATGGTGCGGCGTTCGCGGCCGAGCTCGATCACGTGCGTTCCGGCATCGACCTCGATGCGCGCGCGGTCGTGCTCGGTGACGGGCGCGCCATCGAGAATGACGTTGGCGCCTGGAGCGGCATCGATCTGGAGCGTTGGCACTTTCGCGGCGAGCGAGAACGCGTGCTGCTTTGCGACCGATTCGTACTCGGCCATTTGCGTTTCGGCCGCGCGAAACTGCGCCTTGCGATACCAGTTGAGCGCGGTCGCGATCTTGCCGAGCATCTCGTTGCACAGGCCGAGGTTCAGCAGCGTGCCGGGTGCTTCCGGATCGGCCTCGATCGAGACCATGAACTTCGCGCACGCGTCTGCGAACTTGCCGGCCTCGAGCAGCGTGCGTCCCTCCTGGAACGCGGCCACCGCTGGCGTCGGGTCGGGCGTGGTTGGAGCCTGCTGGGGTGCGTCCACAGGCTGCGCCTCTGCAGCCGACACGAGCAGGAGCAGGAGCACCACCGCGCGCACCGTTCACCAGTCTAACATCCGTATGCGTGCGGCTCCTCGCGTTTCGACGGCGAGGTGCCCGAAGGGGAAGCACGTACACGTCGGGCGTACGGCGGCTGCACAGCGCTTGCGAGACGCTGCGTTCCAGCAGATTTCTCAGCTACCCGATGGGCCGCGTGGCGCCGACGCAGCGGAGCGCCATTCGTTGGCTAGCTCGCATTTCGCGAGACCTACACGCTTGGCTTCGGTTTCGAGCGCGAGCGCCTTCGGCTCGGCTTGCAGCGGCTGGATTGCGACGAGGAACTCATGAGCCTCGTTTGTCTTCAGCGCCGGGCCCAGAAACATCGCGATGATCGGCCACTGCTCCTCTTTGGGTTTCTGGTCGGCGCCCGACAGGTGCACCACATCACAGAGGGTGGTGATGTCGGCTCGGTACTGCTCTGTGACCTG
>DASUFX010000428.1:0-6269 GCA_036274355.1 Kofleriaceae bacterium
CAGATCAGGGCGTCCGCTTCACGGTCGTCGGGAACATGATCGAGATACCCGCACCGAAGAACAGGTGGTGCAGGAAGCGGTTGTCGTCGTCGCCGGTGGCGTCGTTCTTACCGACGAACAGGTCCGCGTTGTAGTCGGCGCCCGACGGGTTGTCGGAAAACGCGTAGTCGCGCACCGAGAGGTCGAGCGCGAGGAAGTCGCTCAGGAAGACGTGGATGCCGCCGCCGAGGTACAGGCCGACGCGCGTGCCGTCGTTCTGCGGGTTGTCGTTGTTCGGGTTGTTGTCGGCGGGAATCGTCTCGCCGGGCATCGCGGCGGGGCGCGGCTTACCGGGATTCGGGTCCTCGCAGAACGTCGTCATCGTGCTCGTCGGCGTGCACGGCGGCGCATCCCACTTTGACGTGAGCTGCGCGTACGAGACGCCGGCCTGGAAGTAAAAGTCGAACGCCACGAACGCTTGGCTGAACGCGGCGAGCTTGCCGTACCACGGCGTGATGCTCACGAACGCGGCGCCGTGGACCGGCATCTGGTTCAAGCGGTCGGTGAACTCTTGTTGGCTCGGCTCGCGCGTCGCCGTGTTCGTATCCGACTCGAGCGTCGGCACGATGCGATCGGTGAGCTTGGTGTTGAACTGCGTCGAGCCAACACCGACAGCACCGATCGAGAGCATGTCGCTCAGGTGGTACTCGAGCTTCAGACCACCGCCGACGATGTGCTGGAACTCGGGGTTGATCGTCGACTCGAACAGTGGCGACACCTCGAAGCGGTTCTTGACGAGGAGGCGGCGGTGACGGACGGCCTTGTCCGTGTGTAGCGAGTTGAGGCGGCGGCCTGCACCCGCAGTCGTCGGACCGTCGTCGGCGACGGCGACATTTCCAAACGCCACGCTGAAGAGCGCGGCCAGAAGCAGCTTGTTGCTCATGCTGGTCTCCATCTCCTCAGCGGAACGTCGTGTACTCGAAGCTGGTCGGCAGCCAGAAGCTGACGCCGATCTGGAACATGATGTTGTTGATGAACGCGCTGTCCGCGTTGTCCTTCGCCTCGCTCGCGCTCGCGTTCATGGTCGGCGAACGATCCGTCGGCTCGAACTTGTCGATGAACATGTAGTCGCGAATGCCGGCCTGGATGGTGAGCCACTTCGCGAGGAAGAAGCGCATACTCGCACCGACGTTCGGCTGGATCAGGATCGTCGTGAAGCCGGGGAACTTGGTGTCACGCGGAATCACTTCCGACTGACCCGCGCCGACGCCGGCGGTGAACGCCACCTCCCACGCGACGAGCTTCTTGTCGAGCACTGCGAATTTTCCGTAGACCGGCACGTAGTGGAAGTTCAGCGCGCTGGACCAGTTGTACTGGTTCACCGTCGGCAGGCGACGCGCCTGGCGAGCGACGAGGTCGAACGGCTCGCCGAACGAGTGCTGGTAGTACTGCGCCTCGACACCGATCGCGAGGACGTCGGTCATCCAGTACGCGAACTCACCACCGATCGTGTAGTGAGTGATCATGTTGTCGTTCATCGTGATGCCGGTGAACGGGAACAGCTCGGTGCGCTTGAGCTTCAAGA
Organism: Kofleriaceae bacterium; assembly: GCA_036274355.1. Taxonomy (GTDB): domain Bacteria; phylum Myxococcota_A; class Polyangia; order Haliangiales; family Haliangiaceae; genus JABFXX01. Next base: position 1,565 of record DASUFX010000428.1, read on the forward strand.
ACGGCTTGCGCACGACCACGAGGATGTCCTTCCACGAGATCGGCGTTTTCTTCACCGGGCCGGTCTTGACCGCGGTGACCTGATCGTTGGCCTGGAGGTCGGCTTCGAGAGAGCCTTGCGGCTTCTCTTCCTGCTCCATGTCGATCGTGCCGCTGTCGCCGCTTCCGGCAGCGGGCTGGTCGATTTCGATGCCTTCATCGGCCCCGCCGGCGGCGCTTCCGCTGCCACCTCCCTTGGGAGCAGCAGTGCCTCCCTTCGGCGCGGAGCCACCTTTTTTCGGCTGGCCGACCGCGGTACTCGCCATTGCGAGTCCAAGGGCGACGACCAATAAGGACGCTGTTCTTCCCCTGAAGGTGCGCATTCGTATCGGCTTCATAACACAGCCCTTTTTCCCATCTCAAGCAAACCGCTTAGGTTTGGTTGAGCGGAGACACATTTGTGCGAAGCCGATTGCGATCAGGCGGCTTCGCTGGTATCGGCGCGTTCGTACAGTTTCTCGACGAATGCTTTGTGATCGAACGGGCGCAGATCCGTTATTTTTTCGCCGAGCCCGACGAATCTGACAGGAACTTTTAGCTCGTCGCAGATACCGAGGACGACGCCACCCTTCGAGGTGCCGTCGAGCTTGGTCAGCACGATGCCCGAGATCTCCATGTCGGCCTTGAAGGTTTTCGCCTGGGAGATCGCGTTCTGCCCCGTCGTGGCGTCGAGGACCATCCAGGTTTCATGCGGCGCACCTGGGCACGCCTTGTCGGACACGCGGCGCAGCTTCTTGAGCTCGTCCATGAGGCCCGCGTTCGAGTGCAAGCGACCGGCGGTATCGCAGATGACGATGTCGTAGCTGTCGTCGACGCCCTTCTTGATCGCGTCGAACACGACGCTCGACGGATCGCCGCCCGCTTTGCCTTTGACGATGTCGACGCCGGCGCGCTTCGCCCATTCCTCGAGCTGCTCGGTCGCGGCCGCGCGGAACGTGTCGCCCGCGGCGAGCAGAACCTTCTTGCCTTGGCCTTTCCACAGCGACGCGAGCTTGCCGATCGTCGTCGTCTTGCCGACGCCGTTGACGCCGAGCACGAGCAACACGAACGGTTTGTTCGCCGGTAGGTCGAACGGCTTCTCGTTGACCGCCAAGATCTCGCGCGACGTCTTTTTGATCTGGTTCCAGATCTTGTCGCTGTCTTCGAGATCCGCCTTCGACAGGCCGCCCTTCACCGACTGAAAGATGCGCTCCGCGGCGCGCGGTCCGATGTCGGCGGTGAACAGCACCTCTTCGAGCTCGTCGACAGTGGCGGCGTCGATCTGCTTCTTGCCGAACAGCTTGCCAAGCCTTGCGACGAAGCCGCCGCGCGTCTTCGCGAGGCCCGCCTTGTACGCAGCAGCGGTTTCCTCGTCGGTGACCGCCGCAACCTCTTCCTCCTCGGCTTTCTCTTCCTGCTCTGCTTTGCGCTTCTCGGCCTCGGGAACGGCTTCCGGCTTCTTCGCGGTCTTGACGGGCCGCTTGCGGACCGGTGCTTCGGGTTTCTCTTCGAGGCCAAGCCGGGCGCGCGTGTCGGTCGGTCCGGTGGTGCGGCTGCGCTTCGACGCGACCCGCAACCACAGGAGCACGAGTATGACCACGACAATCGCGATCCCGAAATGGATCAGCTCTGTCTGCATCGAGCGCTGTATACCGTATTAGCGACGCGCTGCGCGCTCGTGGATCGCGCGGTCGACCTGCTCGGATGCTTGGGACAGCACCGTCTCGGCCGCGAGCCGCGGCGAGAAGTAGATTTCTTCGACGAAATCGGTGAGGTCGGCGAGGGCAGGGCTGGGCCGCTTGCTGCGCACGTGATCGACGATCTGGCGCGGTGACCAAATGCCCCACAGCCGCGTTTCCGGGAGTACCGGCTCGGCAGCGCGGCGGTAGAGCTGGAACACGCGCTCGCGCACGGGCACCAGGTCGATGCGGACGCCGCGGAGCTCGCCGCGATGCGGAATCGTGACCGCAAAGCGCTCGGTGACGTATCCGGGCGCCGCGACCTCCGCGCGCCACTCGCCGACGGGGAGCTTGTCGATCGTGAAGCTGCCGTCGGCCTGCGTGCGGATCGAGCGCTCCTGCTCGCCGAGCACGAGGATGACGACGGCGTCGACGACAGGGCGGCCCCGCACGGTGTCGCGCACGACGCCCGAGAAGCCGTCATCGTGTGGACGGCGCAGCGTCGCGACGACGCCGGGCTTGGCGACGACGAGGCCGCCTTGCAGCTGCTCGATCTCGCCTTCCTGGCTCGGCACCTCGGCGGGCGGCGCAGGACGGCGCAGCCGGCGCCACGGTTTGTTGCGCGCGGCGAAGAAGCCACCGGCTGCAATCGCGGTCGCGAGGAACGCCGCGATCGTGTACGAGACTGGCACCGGCGCCGGCGCAGCGACACGCACGAGCTCTGGATTGCTGCGGCTCGAGCGAATGAACGGCTTGCCCGGATCGGACTGGACCTGGATGCCGAACTGGCCCTGACCGATGATCTCGCCCTCGACCTCGAAGCGATACGTGCCGCGGTCGGTGGTTGCTGCTTGCGCGAGCCGGCGATCGCCGGACACGAGCGTGACCGCGGCGTGCTCGACCGGCGCACCGTCGTCGTCGAGAACCTTGCCGGTGATGACGAGCTCGTCCTCGAACGCGAGCTTGGTCGTCGACAGGTTCATCGACGTCGTCGTGTTCGAGTCGAGCATCACGGTACTCGTAGCGATCGCTCCTGCGCGCATGTCATCGCCGACGAAGGTCGCGCGCAGCCGGTATTGACCGGCGCCGCCGACGTCCTTGCGCGCGAGCACGAATTCGGTGCCGCTATCGACGGTGCGCAGCGACCGCAGCTTCTGTGAATCGACCGTGCCGATTTCGAGCTTCACCGGCACGAACGCGCCGCCGTCGTCGCCCTTCGCGTTGATCTTGAGCTTCGCGCCGGCCGGGTCGGGACCGATCATCGCGATCTCGAGCTCGAGCTGCTGCTTCGCCGGGTCGGTCGTGACGGTCAGCGGCACGGCCTTCTCGAGGCTACGGCCACCTTGGTACTCGAGCCGGACCTCCTGCGGGCCGTCGTCGCCCGGGAGCTCGATCGCGAACGAGCCGTCCTCTCCGGTGGTCCCCGTATTCGAGAAGTTACCGATCGACACCGAGACCGACGCCCCGGCGATGCCGGTGCCGGTCAACTTGTCGTTGAGGTGGCCGGTGACCTCGACCATCCCACCGTCCCGCTTCTTCACCTTGCCGAGCGAGAGCTGGGTCTGCGCACGGATCTCGACGGTCGGGCCTGCTTCAGCAAGCTGTACCAGGACCACCAGGGCGAGCAGCGCCGGAAGACGCATGTAACAGGTGATAGCACGCGCATCGATTGTCGTTGCGACCGTCGGTGACCGGCGTGATAGTCCGCGCCGGAGGGACGATGCGCGATCTATCGCGTCGCGATTTGCTGGTCGGTATTGGCGCAGCCGCTGCGGCGGGCGCGGTCGGCTGCAGTGGCGATCATACGGGTGCACAACCGGATGCGACCGCATCGGGGGACGATGCACCCGCAGAGCCGGATGCCTCGAGCGTGAACGCGTGCACGGCGGCGTCGTCGATGACGGCCGAGCAGCTGCTCGCTCACATCGAAACGATCGTCGTCCTCTGCATGGAGAACCGATCGTTCGATCATTATCTGGGCTCGCTGCGGCTCGTCGAAGGTCGCGCCGACATCGACGGGCTCACCGGCAGCGAGATGAACATGTCCACCGCGAACGTCGCGGTTCCGGTGCACCAGCTCGACGACTTCACGCCCGCCGATCCGCCGCACGGCTGGGATGCGTGTCACGCGCAGTGGAACGGCGGTGCGAACGACGGCTTCGTGAAGGAGCACGCCGGCAGCTCCGAAGCGGACGTGATGGGCTATCACGTGCGCAGCCAGATCCCGACGACGTATGCGCTCGCCGACGCGGCCGCGATCTGTCATCGCTGGTTCGCGGGATGCCTCGGCCCGACGTGGCCGAATCGGTTCTTCCTGCACGGCGGAACGTCGAATGGCGTCAAGTCGAACCTTCCCGCGCTCGGCTTCACGAGCATCTTCGATCGGCTCGCGCAGAAGAACATCACTGCGACGAACTACTACTCCGATGTCGCGTGGGCATCGGGTGGATACGGCAAGCTGCTCGGCCTCTCGCGGATCGAACAGTTCTTCGAGCAAGCGATGGCAGGCACGCTGCCGCAGTTCTCGATCATCGATCCGGCGTTCACCGGTGGCGGCGCCAACGACGATCATCCCGATCACGACATCCACATGGGCCAGGCGCTCATCGCGAGCATCGTCGCTGCGCTCGGCCAGTCGCCGCAGTGGTCGAAGTGTTTGTTCGTGATCACGTATGACGAGCACGGTGGGTTCTTCGATCACGTGCCGCCGCCGAGCGCGGTCGACGACAACGCCGAGTTCCAGCAGCTCGGCTTCCGCGTGCCCGCGCTCGTGCTCGGGCCGACCGTGCGGCGCGGCTGCGCGATCGATACCGTGTTCGATCACAGCTCGGTGATCGCGACCGCGACCAAGCGGTGGGGCCTCGCGCCGATGACGATGCGGTCGCAGGCTGCAAACGATCTCTCGCCGTGCATCGACCCGCTGCGGATCGGCAACCCGCTGCCGCCGCCGGTCCTGCCGAGCGTGAAGGTCTCGCAGAGCCGGCTCGCCGAGCGGCAGGCCAAGGCGAA
>DASUFX010000429.1:0-15414 GCA_036274355.1 Kofleriaceae bacterium
GAACTTCATCGGTTGCGCGAACGGCACGAGGCTGTATTGCTCGGCTAGCTCGCCGGGCACGAGGTCGAGGACGGTCGAGTGGATCTCGATCGCATCGAGATCGACCGTTGGCAGCGCGAGCTGCATCGAGAGCACGCGTACGAGCTCGACCTCGCTCAACAGTTTCATGTCGACGAGCGTGCGCCCGAGCGTGCCGCCCCAGCGGCGCTGCTCGTTGAGCGCCATGCGCAGACCCTGTTCGCTGAGCACACCCGCCTCCACCAACATCTCCCCCAACTTCTTACGCGCCATGGTTACGGAGACACTACCGTGGCCTGCCCCGTCGCAGCCAGCGTGCCGAGAAACTTGCTCGACTGCGTGCGGGCCGCACCGACGTCGAATACGACGAAATGGCCATCACTCGAGCCGGCTTGATTGTATTGCGCCGTAACAACCGTCGCGCCGTCGAGGTTGCCCTTGATCGGTGCCGGCACGATGCTACGGCCGCGCAGCGTCACGCCTTCGAGCTCCTTGGTGTCTGCGGTCATGACGAGATCGCCACCGAGTGCGGTCGCGAACGCCTCGATCGCTGCGTTCGGCGAGTAGTGATCCGTGAAGCCTTCGGTGTGGAAGATGTTGCGCGGTGCGAGCGGCGTGCCGTCGGGCGCGGTCTGCGGGATGCGCGCCATGAACGGTGCGTAATTGATCGTGTCCGAGCGCTCGAAGAACATCTGCGCGAGCGCGAGCGTTGGATTGTCCTCGTCGACCGGGTTGTCGCGGATCAGCGTCTCGATCAGATCGGGAAAGTTCACCGGCTCGGTCTTGTTGAGCAGACTCTCGTAGAACACGCCGCCGGTGCCGGACAGCACGGCGCCTTTGAGCGTCGGCTCGAACGCGACAAAGCCCGGGCCGGTGAGGCCACCTTGCGAGTGGCCGAAGAAGAACACGCGATTCGGATCGAACTTGATCGTGCGGTTCGTGCCGCTGCCGTCGTCGAAGCTCATGCCCAGCGCGAGCCGCATCTGCGACCACGCGTCGGCCGCGCCCTGCAGTGGGTTGTCGCGTGCGGCGGGCGGGTTGTTGAAGTTGAAGAACGCGATCTCGGGCGACGTGCCATCGGGATTGCGCGGACCGTGCAGCACTTGATCGGTCGAGATCACCGCGATGCCTTCGGCGGCAAGGCGCTCGGCGGTGCCGTCCTCGACGAACGATGTCCAGTCGCCGCCGGTGCCGTGCTGGTAGATGCAGATCGGCAGGCCGTTTGGCGGCACCGGAATGCTCGGCACGCTCAGCTGGAAGCGCATCGACTCCATGCGCTGGACGATCGCCGCACCGTCGGCGCCGATGACGATTTCGCCACCCGTCGTGATGTACGGCGCGTCGCCGGTCTGGAAGTTCGGCGCATCGTAGTTGCCGATGAACAGGCCGTACGCACTGCCCATCTGCGGCACCATGATGTCGCGCGCGACCGGCGCCGGCGTCGCGAACAGCCCCTTGCGGATCGCAGGGATGATGTTCACCGCGTGCTGCGTGGTGAACACCGCCGCCGCGACGACATCGCCGCGCTCGTCATCGCCCGCGTCGTCGAGCCAATCGAGCAACGGCGCGTAAACCGCGCGCGCCTTCATGATCGGCGCCGAGGCCGAGCCGTTACCGTTCACTGCCGACCAGTCGCTCTGCGCGTTGACGTCGCCGCCATCTGCGCTGTGCATGCGGTTCGTCAGCACGAGCGCATACGTGGTTCCGTCTGCGAGCGGAAAGCCAGGGTAGGGGCGCACGGCGAGTCGGTTCGGGCCCATCGTCTGCGTGCCCTCGGGATGAAACGTCGCCACGATCGGATACCGCGTGCCGCGATTCGGCGAGTCGGGATCGACGTCGATCAAGTAGACCGACGCGCCTTCCTTCATCGATTCGGCCGGCGACGGCAAGCTCAGTGGATCGAGAGGCCCCGAGAACCGCGCGAACAGCGCCGCGCTCATGCCGAAGCCGTCGAGCTTTTGCTCCGCGAGGTCGCGCACGGTGGTCGCGATGACGCTGTTCGTCGGGAACTGCGAAAGATCGAGCGTGCCGTCGTCGTGGCGCCAGAAGTCGTTCGGATACGGCAGCGCGTAGAAGTCGTCGCCTTTCGTGCTGCCGGGCACGGCGAAGTACGCGGTGACGTCATCGGCGCAACCGACGAGGAGCACCGCACAGACGCCAATGGATAGCCTCATGGACGGGCACCCTATCAGAACGCCCGGGGTCAAAACGTGAGCGTGACCACACCACCGACGGCGAGCCCGGCGCCAGCGGCGGCAGTACCGAGTGCCCAGGCTGGCCGGTCCAGCGCCAGATACATCGTCGCGCCTGCACCGGCCGCGACGAGACCAGCGAGCGTCAACGCGATTCCGCGGCTGCGGTTATGCCGCTCTTGCGCGGTCTTCTGTACCTGCAATTTGCTCGTCGCGACGTCGAGCGCGGCGCTCTGCTCGCCCGCCTCGTCCGGGAGCCGATCGGGTGCCGCGTTGAGCAGCTTCACCGCGGCGAGCGTCGCGCTGGTCAGCACTTCGTTGACGGTACAGACCTCGCAGCGACTCGCTTCCTGCGCGAGCATGCGCCCGGTGTCGGTGCGCATCAGCGTGACTACGTAGCCAAAGCTCGTGCCCGACCCGGTGATCGATGCGAGCACGACGATCTCGGCGCCGGTCTGGGCGCGCACCTCGTTGAGGCACAGCCCGACAACGCACCCCTCGGTCCATTTCGTCGAATTCGCCATCATCTCGCGCATGCGTTGCTGCGGTGCGAGCCAGTACTCGCGACTGTCGAGCTGTTTCTCTAGATCGCTCTGGAACTGACGTGCGATCTCCTTCGGCACACCTTCGACGCGAACCTCGAGGATGCCGACGATGCGGCGCTTGCTGTCGACACCGGCTGGCTGCGCGTGAGCGACAGCGCCAGCGATCGTGAGCGCGACGCCGAACGCGAAGGCGACGTTGCGGATCACGCTTCGTCGACTTGGGTGATGAACTGCTTCATCAGCCCGTCGATCATGAGGTTGCGGTCGGTGATCTGGTACTTGCCGTCCCGCCACCCCGCTTGCACCTCGTCGTACCGTTTCTGACTGTCGGCGATCGTGGTCTTGTAGGTGCCGACCTTCTTGACGATGTCCTTCTGGTTGCGCACGAAGTACGCGACCATCGATGCGCCGGCCGCGACCGTGAGTACGAGGCCGAGCGGGCCGCCAAGCGCATACTTGAGGCCGACGCGCAGTGCGATGGCCAACCCTGCGCCGATCGCCACCTTCTTGGTACCCGAGCCGTCGACTACCGAATCTTTCGCAAGTGCCATCGACGTCGAGCCCGACGCGATGAGCAGCGCGATGAAGTTGCCCTTCCGCGTCGTCCAACCGCGGTCGTAGTACTCGCGGATGGCCTGCTTCAGGAACGCGTCGTACGAGGCATACAGCCCCTGCGCGCTTGCGGCAGCTTCTTTAGACGGTTCGGCCACGTAGGCAGCTTAGCAGAGATATTCGGGTTGGTTTGACAGGGGTGGTCCGGTCGCACAGATTCGAGGGGCATGCGGAACGCATTGGCGCTGGTACTCGTTTGCGCTCTAGGAACTGCCGCTCACGCGGACCTCGCCAGTGGTCGCGACAAGCTCATCGCGGGTGATTACAAGACCGCGATTGCCGAGCTCGCGAAGGTGACCGGCAAAGATCAGAAAGCCGCGCGAATCCTGCTCGCCCGCGCCCAGATGGCGACGGGTGATTACGCGGCCGCCGAGGGCACGCTGGGGCCGATCGCGAAGGACAAAGACGCGCAGGCGATCGAAGCGCGCCTGGTGCTCGACGACCTGCGCCGGGAGACCGGCCGCATTGCCGACGCACGCAAAGATCTCGAAGCGCTGTTCAAGGACAAGCCCGACGACCGTGCCGTGCGAACCGCGCTCGCCGAAGTGCGCCATGGCCAGGGCAACGTCGTCGACGCGAAGACGCTGTTCGACATGACGATCAAAGAGTTCGACGGCCAGAAGCTGAACCTCGATGATCCGCTGCAGCTGTTCCAGCTCGCCGAGGCGGCGAAGTTCACGTCGCAGTACGAGCTGGCGAACGACTCGTATCGAGCAGCGCTGAAGCTGAACCCCAAGCTGACCGACATCGGCGTCGAATGGGCGGATCTGTTCTCGCGCAAGTACGCGAGCGAGCTCGCCGGGCAGACGCTCGAAGAGGTGTTCAAGGTCAACCCGAACCATCCGGACGCGCACGCGGCGATGGCGGGCGTGATCGTCGAGACCTCGTACGACCTCGCGGCGGTTCGTCATCACCTCGACGCGGCGCTCGCGGTGAATCCGAAGAACGTTCGCGCACTGCGCGTGCGGGCGTCGATCGAGATCGATCGCAACGAGTGGGACGCCGCGCAGAAGACACTCGGCCAGATCCTCGCGATCAACGGCCAGGACCTCGAGGCGATCGCGATGAAGGCGACGATCGCGTGGCTGCGCGACGACCTCAAGACGTACGACGCGGAGAAGGCGAAGGCGTTCGCGATCAACCCGGCGTACGCCGAGCTGTACCGGATCGTGTCGCGCTCGGCGGTGCGCGAGCATCGCTACGTCGAGGCGATCGAGCTCGAGAAGCAGGCGATCAAGCTCAAGCCAGATTTCTTCGAGGCGATGGCGGGCGCGGGCCTTGGCTACTTGCGCCTGGGCAACGAGAAGGAAGGGCTCGAGTGGCTCGACAAGGCGTACAAGGGCGACGGCTACAACGTCCGCACCGTCAACACGCTCAACCTGTTCGAGAACCAGATCCCGAAGGACTACTCGTTCCACGCGACGAAGAACTTCCGCATTCGCTATCACAACGACGAAAAGCCAGCGCTGTCGCGTTACCTCGAGCCGACGATGGAGCGCGCGTTCGCCGACATGGTGAAGCGCTACGGCATGACGCCGAAGACGCCGGTGACGCTCGAGCTGTATCCCGACAAAGAAGCGTACGCGGTGCGTACCGTCGGTCTGCCCGACGTCGCCGCGCTCGGCGTGTGCTTCGGCCAGGTGATCACGGCGATGTCGCCGATGACCGGTGATCTCAACTGGGGCATGGTGCTGTGGCACGAGCTCGGCCACGTGTTCGCGATCCAGCTGTCGAACAGCCGCGTGCCGCGGTGGTTCACCGAAGGGCTCAGCGAGTACGAGACGCTGATCGCGCGTCCCGAGTGGCGGCGCGAGAACGACGCCGATCTCTACGGCGCGATGGCGAACGGCACGCTGCCGTCGATCGGCGATCTCAACAGCGAATTCATGCAGCCCGATGCGAGTGCCGTCGTCGTCGCGTACTTCTTGTCCGCGGTGACGATCGAGTGGCTCGCGCAGACGTATGGCTTTCCGAAGCTCGTCGACGCGCTCAAGCTCTACGGCAAAGGCCAGGAGACGCCGGAGGTGCTCAAGGCGATCACGGGCAAGACGATCGCGCAGCTCGACGCCGATTTCCGCAAGTACCTCGAGATCCGCCTCGCGCCATACGCCGGCACGTTCAAGCTGCCAACGCGCGGCTTCGACGACGTGACGAAGCTCGAGATCGCCGCGGACGCTGCGCCAAAGGATGCGAAGGCGCGTGCGAACGTCGCGCTCGGCTACTACTACGCGGGCGACGCCGACAAGGCGGGCGCGGCGGCGACCAAGGCGATCGCGCTCGATCCGAAGAATCCGATCGCGCGCTACATCCTCGCCGAGATCGCGGTCCACACCGGCAAGGCCGGCGACGCGAAGAAGATGTACACGTCGCTGATGGTCGACGGCCACGACAGCTACGACCTGCGGGCTCGTCTCGCGCAGCTCGCGCAGGAAGAGCAGGACGCTGCGGAGGTCGAGAAGCAGCTGTGCGCCGCGAAGAAGCTCGACCCCGAGCGCAGCTACCCGTACCAAGCGCTCGCCGAGCTGTACAAGAAGCAGGGCAAGAAGGCGCAGTACCTCAGCGAGCTCGAGCAGTACGCGTTCATCGAGCAGATGGAGCTCGCGCCGCTCAAGGAGCTCGTCGACGGGTACGCACAGGACAAGAACTGGCCGAAGGTCCGCACCTACGGCGAGTACGCGACGTTCATCAGCACGCAGGATCCGGACGTCTTGAACGCGCTCGGTCGCGCCTACCTCGAGCTCGGCCAGCCCGACCGCGCGCTCTACACGTACGACACGCTCCTGCTCGTGAAGCCGGAGCCGCGGCGGCCCGCGCTCGTTCACCTCGGTCGCGCGCGCGCGTTCGTCGCGCTGAACAAGAAGGCGGATGCGAAGGCCGCCATCGCGCAGGCGATGAAGACCGAGCCCGAGAACGCCGAGGTACTCGAGCTCAAAGCGAAGCTCAAGTAAGCCGGAGATCCGAGCTTCTCGCCGAAGTTCGAAGCCCGTAGTCCGAAGCCCGATCAGCCGATCGTCGTGATGAGCTTCTGGATCGTCTCGATCACCTGACGAAGCCGCATCGGCTTGTCGAGGAAGATGTTCGCGCCGGCTCCGAGCGCGTCTCTGCGCGCCGAATCGCCGCCGGCCGACACCGCGATGATCGGAAGCTTGGTCAATCCGAGCTCGGTGCGTGCGGTCGCGATCACCTTCGCGCCATCGACGACCGGCAGATAGATATCGATGATCAGCGCATTGAACGTGTCGTTGCGCAGCGCTTCGATCGCCTGCCTGCCGTCCTCCGCGTTGCTGATCTGGAACTGCACGCCACCGCCGAAGTCGCGCTTCGCGGCGCCCTTGAGCCCGTCGTTGATCAGCTGCGCGACGTGACGGTTGTCCTCGACGACGAGCACCTTGACGATGCGCGAGACCGTCTTCGCATCGCCGTGGCGGATCTTCTCGATCATCGCCGCGAGCTGGTCGCGCGCAGGACCGGGCTCGAACTCGATGCCGGCGCCGGCTTCTTCGAGCTCGCCTTCGCTGCGGGCGCGCGTCCATCGCACGGTACCCTGGACGGAAATCGGCTCTAGGAGGCCCGGGAAGCCGAGCACGAGCGTGATCTGGGTGCCGACCGGCAGCTCGCGATTCGTCGCGACGAACGTGCCGCCCGACGACAAGTTGTCGGTGTAGTCGCCGACCAGGTCATCGGCGCCCTCGTATTCGACAAACAAGGTGACCGGCTCGCGGTCGCTCTTGCGCTTGTCTTCCCCGGACATCAGCTAGCAATGATCCATCGCTAGCTTCGCGAGCGCAATGGTTCACGCGGGCTTCGCGGGCACACTGATGGTGAAGGTCGTGCCGCGTCCCACTGTACTTTGGACAGCGAGATCACCGCCGTGGTCCTTGACGATCTGCTGCGTGAGCGCGAGACCGAGGCCGCTGCCGTTTTCTTTCGTCGAGAAGAATGGGTCGAACATGCGCGTCAGGACGGTGTTCGGGATGCCGGGACCGTTATCCTCGACGTCGATGTGGATGCGATCGCCGCTCTGACGTGTGCGGAGCGTGATCGTGCCGCTCGGTTTGCCAGCGAGCGCTTCCTCGGCGTTGCGGATGAGGTTGATCAGGCACTGCCGCACCTGTGCGGCGTCGACGAACGCGATCGGATCGCCATCGGCGAGCTCCACGGAGAGCTTGATCTGCTTTGCCGCCAGGTGCTCGCGCATGAACTGGGCGAGTGCACCGACGAGTGGGTTGACCGCCTCGGGAACCGGCTTTGGCTTCGGCAAGCGCGCGAACGCGAGGTGGTCCTCGGTGAGCGCGGTGAGGCGATCGATCTCGCGCTGGATCGCGCGCAATAAGTCCTTCGCTTCGGTGGATTCCTTCGCGAGCTCGTCCTGCAGCAGCTCGGTGTTGAGGCTGATCGACGACAGCGGGTTACGCACCTCGTGCGTGATCATCGCGGCCATCTTGCCCACGGCGGCGAGGCGCTCCGAGCGCACCACCTCGCGCTCGCGCTCCTGGATCGCGCGGCCCATCGAATTGAACTCGCGCGCGAGCTCGACGACCTCGGCAGGTCCCTTCTCTTCGATGCTCTGGCCATACTCGCCCGCCGCCACGCGTCGCGCCGCTTCACGCAACCGGCGCAGCGGGCGCAGCGTGATCACGACCCACGTCGTGATCAGCATGCCGAGCACGACGGCGACGAGGCCGAGCCCGATCGTGATCCAGCGCGCCTCTTGCTCGCGCTTCTGCAGCATGCCGAGATAGGTCTGGACGCTGACCGACACGCGCCGCGAAATCTCGCTGGCGAGGCTTGCGATCTGACGTTCGCCGTCGCGCAGCGGTGCGAGACCCTCGTTGACCGCCTGGCTGCTCAGCCCCTCGCCCTGGCGCAGCGCGAGCTCGACGGAGTCGTAGTGTGGCTTCTGCGCCTCGATCAGCATCGCCAGGCGGTCGACGTCGTCCCGCAGCGTGTGCGTGCGATCGAGATCGAGCTCGAGGTCGGCGAAGAACTTCTGCGTCTCGGCGAGTGCCTTGGCGCGGCGCTGGCGGAGCGTATCGAGCTTGATGCGCGCGCTATCTGCGCTGGCCTCCTTGTCGAAGGCCTCGGCCAGGTACGTCTTGACGTCCTCCGAGCGCCGGGCCAGCTCCTTGGCAAGCTGGGAGAGTGGCAAATATCCGGTGTTGACCTGCTCGATCCACCCCTCGAGGCGGCTCTGATTGACGACGATGTTGGTAGTTACGCCGGCAAAGGTCAGGGTTAGTACGGCGAACCCGATAATGATGCGCCCCGAAAGCGTGCGTAAAAGCCCGGTGAACCCGCCGAGGATTCGCGCTGATAACCCAGCCACGATTCATGTATACTACCTCCTCTGAGGGAGCCCATGACCCGTGCACTTTCACTGACTTGTACCGCGCTGGTCCTTCTCGGTCTCAGTGGGTCAGCCTTCGCGGGCAAGCCGTCGATCGCTGTCCTCGGTCTCGAGGTCGTCGATCAAAGCGGCACACCAACACCGGCGGACACGCAAGCCGCCAAAGAGCTCAGCGACGGCCTGCGTGCACGCGCGAAAGCGGGCACCGGTCCGTACCAGCTCGCGCCGGGCAGCGACAAAGAGCTGATCGACCAGAAGCTGCTCAACAACTGCGACACCGAGGCGCCGACGTGCATGTCGGCGATCGGCAACCAGCTCGGCTCGGACATCCTGATGTACGGGCACTTCGAGAAGCAGGGCAAGGCGTACCAGGTCACGATTCGCGTGCTCGACGTCAGCCGCAAGTCGGTGCTCAAATCGTCGAGCGACATGATTCCGCTTGGCGAGGCCAGCGGCGCTGCACTGCAGGGCTGGGCGAAGAAGATCTACGCGAAGCTCACGGGCGAGAGCACGGGCGGCACGCTCGTCGTCAAGCTCGCGAACGCCGAGCGCGGCTCGATCCTGATCGACGGCGATCAGAAGGGCACGATCACGAACGGCACCGGCACGGTGAGCGGCCTCGGTGAAGGCAAGGTCCGCGTCGGCGTCGAGTCGGAAGGCTTCCGCCGCTGGGAGAAGGACATCACGATCACGAGTGGCTCGCAGACGGTGCCCGTCGAGCTCGAGAAGGGCGGCGGCGAGGTGATCGGTCCTGGCCCCGGTCCTGGTCCGGGTCCTGGCCCCGGTCCCGGCCCCGAGGGCGGCAGCAGCAAGGACAAGATCATCTGGGGCTCGGTCGCCGTCGGCGGCCTGGTCGTCGCCGCGGGCGGCGGCTACTGGCTCTATCACAACAAGTCGATCATCGACGACGTGCGCGCCGACCAGTGCTCGCACGGCTGGTCGAATGACGGCTGCGTGCCGACGGGCTCGAAGACGGGCTTTGACATCGCCGCATCGGACAGCAAGGGCGATTCCGCGCGGACCCAGACCTGGGTCGGCGGCATTGCGATGGGTGTCGGCCTCGGTGTCGCTGCGATCGGCATCGTCAAGGTGATCGCCTCGACGACCGCGAAGAATGGCGAGCACGCCGCGCGCGGCCATCGCACCCGCAAGGAACGCACGTTCGTGGTGACCCCGGTCGTGTCGAAGGACACGAACGGCGCGACGCTACGCTTCGACTGGTAACGCCGGGCGAGGCTGCACGCGAATCACGACCGACTTCGACGTCGGCGTGTTGCTGCGATCGGCGTAGCTGTCGAGCGGCACGAGCACGTTCGCTTCGGGGAAGTACGTGGCGCAGTTGCCGCGCGGCAGGTCGTACGGCACGACGATGAACGCCTCGGCGACGCGCTCGCCGTCATGCCACTCGCCGATAAGGTCGACGACCTGGCGCTCGACCAGGCCGCGCTCGACCATGTCGGCGGCGTTCATGAACACGACGCGGCGCTCGCCGCGAATGCCGCGGTAACGATCGTCGAGGCCGTAGATCGTCGTGTTGTACTGATCGTGGCTGCGCATCGTCATCATGCGCAAGCGGCCCGGCGGCAGCGACAGGTCGGGCAGCGGCGACACCGTGAAGCGGGCGCGGCCGCCGACGTTCGCGAACGAGCCATCGCGCGCAGTGTTCGGCAGCTGGAAGCCGTTCGGGTCGCGCACGCGTTCGTTGAAGCTCGTGAAGCCGAGCACGACTTGCGCGATCTTGTCGCGGATCTTGTCGTAGTCGGCGGCGTACTCGCGCCACGGGACGCGTTCGCCGAGCAATGCCTCGCCGAGCGCCGCGATGATCGCAGGCTCGCTGCGCAGCTGGTCGCTTGCCGGCGGCAGCGTGCCGCGCGACGTGTGCACCATGCTCATCGAATCCTCGACGGTGACGAACTGTTCGCCATCGAGCTCGCTGCGTGCGAGGCAGGGCAGGATCAGCGCACGCGTGCCGGGATAGAGGTGCGTGCGGTTGACCTTCGTCGAGATGCTGACGGTGAGGCGACAGCGGTCGAGCGCGAACGCCGTCCGTGCGGTGTCGGGTGCCGCGGACAGGAAGTTGCCACCGAGCATCACGAACGCGCGGATCTCGCCGCGCTCCATCGCTGCGATCGTGCCGACCGTGTCGAAGCCGGCGACACGCGGTGGCTGGAAGTCGAATGCGGCGCCGAGGCGATCGAGGAACGGATGGCGCAGGTGGTGATCGATGCCCATCGTGCGATCGCCCTGCACGTTGGAGTGACCGCGCACCGGGCACAGGCCGGCGCCCGGGCGGCCGATGTTGCCGCGCAGGAGCATCAGGTTCACGATCTCGTGGATCGTGCGCACCGCGTGCTTGTGCTGCGTGATGCCCATCGCCCAGCACGCGATCACCGCTTTCGCTTCGGCGTACTTCGCAGCGACCCGGCGGATCGTTTCGATGTCGACGCCGGAACACTCGACGATCGCCGACCACGGCGTCGCGATCGCGTGATCGCGCCACGCGAAGAAGTTGTCGGTCTTGTCGGCGAGGAACATCAGGTCGGGCAGCGTCTTGCTCTCGCTGACGAGCGTCTGCACCGCGGTCTCGCCGGTCTCGTGCGCTTTCGCCGCGTCGATCTCGAGCACGGCCTTGCCGACGCCGAGGAAGAACGCTTGGTCGCCGCCGATCTGCACTTGCACGAACTCGCTCGCGAGCGGCACGCCACCGGCGAGCAGATCGAGTGGATGCTGCGGATGCGAGAACCGCGACAGGCCGACTTCGCGCAGCGGGTTGATGCTGATGATCGTCGCGCCGCGTTTCGCTGCTTCGCGCAGCGTCGTCAGCATGCGCGGATGGTTCGTGCCCGGGTTCTGACCGATCACGAAGATCAGGTCGCAATGCTCGAAGTCGCCGAGGGACACCGTGCCCTTGTCGACACCGACGACTTCGAGCAGCGCGTTGCCGCTCGACTCGTGGCACATGTTCGAACAATCGGGAAAATTGTTCGTGCCGAACATGCGGCCGAGCAGCTGATACAGAAACGCCGCTTCGTTCGACGTGCGGCCCGACGTGTAGAACGCCGATGCGGCCGGGCCGGCGGCGCGCAGCTCGTCGGCGATCATCGCGATCGCTTCGTCCCATTCGATCGCGTGATAGCGGCGATCCGGCCCGAGCACGAGCGGATGCGTGATCCGGCCGAGCTGGCCGAGCTCGAAGTCGGAGAGCGCGCGCATCTCGTCGACGGTCGCCGCCGCAAACACCTCGGGCGTGGCGCGCGCGGTCGTTGCTTCCTCGGCCAGCGCCTTCGCGCCGTTCTCGCAGAACTCGAAGCGCGCTCGCTCGCCGGCGTTCGGCTCCGGCCACGCGCAGCCCGGGCAGTCGAAGCCGCCGACCTGGTTCATCGCGAGCAGCGCCTTGGTACCGCGCGCGATGCCGGAATCGCGGCGTAAGTGCCTGAGCGTCGCCCACAACGCGCCGAGCCCGCCGGCCGCCCGAGGTACATCGGTCAGATGCACGTCGGCGCGCGGGACCAGAGGATGGTCGTCGTCGGCAGACACGCGGCATTGCGTACCACGGGCCCGATGGATGGCGCGCCTTATCGGCGGTTACACGCGGTGGCCGTGTGTTGCTGGGACGCAGCGCGTCGGTTTTCCGCGATGGCGCAGTGAGCCATGGTATGGACTCCGGCATGGCGGACCCCGACGAGCTCCTCAAGAAAGCAGGCGGTTTCTTCTCCAAGCTGGGCAAGCAGGCCAAGGAGACCGCGGTGACCGCGGGTTCCCAGATCAAGCAGACTGCCAAGCAGGTCACCGGCCTCGGCCGCGGCACGGTCAAGCTCGAGCTCGACCAGACCAAGGCGGCTCCCGGAGGCTCGATCCACGGCCGCGTCGTGCTCGCGCTCAGCGAGCCGGTCGAGGCGAAGAAGCTGGTCGTGACGCTGCGCGCGCGCCAGAAGATGGTGACCGTGAAGCGGAGCGACGCCGGCCGCAGTGTCGGCACGTCGCACGCAGACGTCTACGAGTTCAATCTCGAGCTCGGCAGCGCCAAGAAGTACGAGAGCGAGACGCTATCGTTCGAGCTGACGGTCCCGCCCGACGCACTCGACCTGCGGCCGCAAGGCCCATCGTCGCCGCTCGGTGAGGTCGCGCGCACGATCGCGTCGGCGGTGTCGCCGTCGGCGGGGCCGATCGAGTGGCAAGTGATCACGACGCTCGAGATTCCGTGGGGCCGCAACCTCACGCACGACGTCGACATCGTCGTCGCGCGCTAGCCGACGCAATATCTTCGCCGCGCTAGTCGACGCAATATCTTCGTCGCGCGCTGGTCGACGCAACCGAACGCGGCGCAGTCGATACCGCCGCCCTGCGCTAGCCGACGCGGTTGCGCCTCCGGTACGTTGGCGCCGGAGGTTTCATGCGCACATTGGGTGTTCTGTTGTCTTTGTGCATTGCGAGCACGGCGTGGGCGGGCAAGCCGCTTGTCGACGCCGGCCATTTTGCCGACGAGTCGCAGTTGTTCCTGCAGCTCGGCAATACGGATAGCGGTTACTGGCTCAGCGTCCAGGCCTATGCGGTCGGCTTCGTCGAGAAGGATCGCGCGCGGATCGAGGTGCGGCAGGGAGGCAAGCAGCAGTTCTCGTACGCGTGTCAGGTAGGCTGGGACGGCGGTCTCGCCAAGGTCTCGTGCGACGGTCCGCAGAGCGGCAAGCTGCTCAAGAAGGCCGGCCCGGTCGAAGTGGATCTGATCCAGGAGAGCGACGCCGACGACAAGGAATACTTGCTGCGCACGTTCAAGGTGAACGCGAAGAACTGGGACGGTAAGCGCGAGTGGCAGATCGACGGCGATGATCTACTCGGCGCCGCGTACTTCGCACCGACGCACGCGCAGACCGGCGAGTACGCGACGCTGCGGTTCTGGGTCGCGAACGGGGCCGACTTCAATGCGATCTTGCGTTGCACGATCGATGGCAAGTCGGTGCCCGACATCGACGGCACTGTCGAGAGCAAGAACTCGCTCACCGCGGACATCATCAAGGGCAACAGCCGCACGACGTGGCACTGGACCCAGGCAGCGTTCTATGCGACGCGGTTCAAGATCACGTCGGTCGGCAAGGATCCCGAGAGTGTCTACGTCGCCGAGCATCCGGGGTCGTGGCAGTGCCAGCTACGCAAAGGCGGCATCACGGTCCGCGAGTTCTCGTTCAAGACGAACGCGAAGGGCGATGCGGAGCCACATCCGATGCAGCAGGGCAAGGGCGCACCGCCGCTACCGCCGCGCGTCGCGATGGTCGACGTCAAGATCCCGAAGGACAACGGGCTCGATCAGCGCATCAAGCCCGACGTGATCAAGAAGAGCCGCGGCTTCGGGCTCGCGTGGCCGCAACATGACAGCGTGAAGGTGCTCCTCGCGTCGCTGCCGCCGGCGTACGAGAACGCGAATCCGCCGCCGCCGAAGAAGGGCCCGGTCAAGCTCGTGAACGGCCTCGAGGCGAATCCGCCGAAGCTCGTCGACGAGTCGTCGACGACGGTAAGCGTCTGGCGCAACGGCAACGGCTACTTCCCTCGTGCGAAAGCGACGATCGCCGGCACCACGCAGGCGCCGTCGAACATGTACCGCCTCGAATGGAAGCAGGGCGCCAAGCTTCTCGCGACACTCAAGTGCTCGTGGCAGCAGTCCGACAATCGCAAGCAGGATTGGAACACTGTCGAGTGCGAGGACAACAACCTCTCGCTCACCGCGAAAGGCGCGATCGAAGCGAACCTCATCTATACCGACGACCAGCAAGGCGTCGATTACCTCGTGCGGACCTACAAGGTCACCGTCGCGAAGTATCCGAGCAAGGGTGATCCGGTCTGGCAGGTCGTGCCCGACGACGTGCTCGCCACCGCATGGGCGCATCAGGGCGGCGAGAGCGTGAAGATTCGGTTCTGGCTCGGCATGGACAACACGAGCGTCGAGCTCCGCTGCACCGTCGACGGCAAGAAGCTCCCGGACATCAAGATGTCGGGCCATGCGGACGATAACAACATCGAGGCCACCGTCTACGACAACAAGGCCAACGCGACGAAGTACGTCTGGCAGCAGGCCGGCGGCGGTGGCACCGATGTCCAGGTCGGCATGCCGCCGAAGGACTTCAAGCCGAGCGACGGCATCGTTCAGTACCTTGGCCAGTACCCGGGCAAGTGGGACTGCATCGTGCGCCAGAACGGCAAGCAGCTGCGCGAGGTGCTGTTCACCGTGAACAACAAGGGCAGCATCGACGCGGATCCGAATCAGCCGGGCGTGTATCCGTCGTGGGTCGTGCCGATCGAGCTGCGCTTCGGCAAGGACATCCTCGACGGGCGTGTCCGTCCGGACGCGATGAAGAAGAGCCGCGGCTTTGGTCTGCCGTGGCCGAAGCCGCCGACGACGAAGTTCCCGGCGGCGAGCGGTCTGCCGGATCCGAAGTAGCGACCGTCGTTATCGCGCCGATGTGCAGCGCCGCTCAAATATCGGCGCTGCCGTCGGCCCACGCGATGCGGAGCTTCGGTCCGTCGACGACTTTTAGCTCGAGCTGTAGGCGCGGCGCGTAGATGACACCGTCGCGATTCGCGGCCACGGCGAAGTAGATATCGCCGCGCAGGATGTAGACCTCGATCTCGCGCGTCTCCGGATCGACGATCCAGTACTCGGGAATCCGTCGGGATGCGTAGAACGGGAACTTCTCTCGCGCCTCGTCGT
>DASUFX010000430.1:0-21253 GCA_036274355.1 Kofleriaceae bacterium
GACTGCGCGGCGACCAGATCCGCATCCACATCTTGATCCGCGGCCGCATCGGTGAAGGCTGGAAAGACGTCGACGAGTATCTGCGCGTGCCCACTGGCACAACGCTCGGCAAGCTCGTCGAGGTCGCGGACGCTGCGGGCGTGCCGCTGTCGGAGGCACTCGCTAACTCGCCGCATCTCACCGATACGTTGATGCTCAACGGCGAACGCTGCCCGCTCGAGGCAAATCGCGAACGCGAGCTCGCCGAGGGAGACGAGATCTATCTGCTCGCACCACTCGCCGGCGGTTAGAGTAGACCGACGAGCAGCGCACCGTAGACGCGCAACAGCATCGACAGATCGGCGTCGTCGAAGTGCAGCTCGGCGCCGAGGAAGAAGTCGCGGCCGAAGCGAACCTGATCGAACTGGATCGGCACGTCGGAGCCGGGCGGATTGCCCTTGCGAATCTGCAGATAGCCCGGTTTGTTCAACGCGTCGTCGACGCCCGCGATCAGATAGATCGAGCGGAACACCGCGAGCGCGCCCGCGAGCTTGACCCGCGGCACCTTCTGATACGAGCCGAACATGTCGGCGGAGAACTTGAGCCGGCCATTCTGCATCAGCACGTCGGCGCCGATGCCGAACGTCGATTCCTTGATGCCAGCGCGCACGTCGAACGAGTTGCCGAACTGCTTGCCGAACTGCACCGTGTAGCGCAGCCGATCGTGGATCTCTTGGTAGCGGTAGTAGTCGGGCACGCCGACCATGTCGCTGATCTGATCGTCGGGCAGGCCGCCGAGCGGACCGCGCTCGAGCTCGACGAGATAGAACTTGTCGGTGCGCGCGCGCACCTCGGCAGTGACGTAGAAGCGCGGCTGCTGCGCGAAGACGTTGAACTCGGCGCGCAGACCGAGCCACGACTTGAATCGCGAGAAACTCGACGTGCCCTCGCGCAGCGTGTCGGTTCCCTCCTCGATCGAATCGGCGAGATGTGGATCGTTGATCAGCCGGCCGAGCGTGCCCTGCGCGCCGCTGCCGCGACCTTGATCGATCCGCGACATCAGCTCGCCGTAGTCAGCAGCTGGCTTGTCGAGGCCGTCCATGCTGCTGCGCACGCTCGCCATGCCGTCGTGGAGGCTGATGGTGAGCTCGGCCATCTGCTTGCGCGCCGAGTCGATGCCGCCCTGGATGCGATCGAGCGTCTTGTCGACCTGCGGGCGTGAGCCTGCCATCGTGTTCGCGGCGCTCGTGGCTCCGGCTTCGAGGCGAGCGAGCGCTTGCTCGGCGCGCTCGATCGGCCGCTCGACATTGCCCTCGTCGAGCCAGTGGTCGGCGTCGAGCATTTTGTCCTCGAGCGTGCCGAGCGCCCACTTGCGGCCGTAGAGCGCGACCTCGTGGAGACGATCGAGACCGCGCGTCACGCGTGGCATCACGTCATCGATCGCGCGCAGCATGCGATCGGTGGAGGTGCCTTCGAGCACGCGCGTCAGGCATTGCCCCGACTGCAATCGCTGTGCGGTCGGTGCGCCTTCATCACCACCGGTCGGAATGATCTCGACGTAGCTGTCGCCGAACGGCGAGTACGCTCGCTTCGTCACCCACGAATCGACGGGCACGTTGATGTCGTTCTGGAGCGTCATGTCGATGCGCGCGAGTGGGCCTTCGAGCGTCAGGCCCGTGACCTCGCCAACTCGCACGCCCGCGATCAGCACGTACGAGCCGACCGCGAGCCGGCTACCGTCGCGGAACCGCGCACACGTCTTGAACGTGTCACCGACCGAGGTCGCCGGCATCTTCGAACGGATCCACATCGCGACGAGGAGGACGACCCCCACGAACACGACGACGGTGATCACGCGCGACAGCCAGCGCACGCCTCATCGTAGCCGACGGATCAGCTCAGCGCATACAATCGAGCGTGAGCGTGATCATGGAACCGTGGTCGATCACGTCGAAATCCTCGACTTTGAGGTCGGCGAGGTCCTGCGGATCGAGCAGGTTTGTCCACTTTGCCGTCGTGTGGCGGTCGTCTTGCGCGGTCAGCGCGATGTTGCCGCCGTCCGCATGGTACATGCCGTACTTTTGCAGCGCGCGAGCAACGACCTTCGCGCCCTCGGACGGCAGCGAATCAACCGGGTAATCGGCGCGCAACCGGAAGTGGACGCCGTATGCGGGCGCGTTCGTCCCGCCGGTCGTATTCGTACCGTGGGTCGCGGGCCGCACGAAGCCGCGCTTGACGCGGTTGTTCGGCAGGATGAACCGGATCGCATGCTTGATCTCGCCCGCAGCAACCTCGTCGGCCGTGAACAACAGCGGCGAGATCGGGAAGCCGGCCGCATCCGCGCTCGTGCACTGATCGCCGCGCAGCGTGTCGGTGTACGCCATGCGGGTGTTCCACACCGCGAGGCAACCACCGTAGAACGTGCTGCCCACGATGTTGGCGCGCCACATCTCGTAGAGCTTGCCGCCGTCGCCATCGTTGACGAGCAAGTGGCAATCGCCGTCGCCGGTGCACTCGTAGCCGGTCTCGCCTTCGACATTACCGCCGACGGGAACTGGCATCGCGACGTCATCGCAATCGGGCGAATAAAAGTCGCCCGTCTTCGTGAACGTGCGCATCGGTGTTCCGCTCGGCGCGTTCAACACGTCGATCGAGAAATCGATCTGGAACGTGTCGCCGTTGCCCCAGCCGCCGGCCGCGCGCAACGCCGCGATGGTCGCGTCGCTGTAGCTCGCCTTCTGCACGCCCGAGACGTCCTGGTTGAAGAACATCGGCACGCTGAAGTACGGGCCGGTGCCCGACGCAAATGGGGGCGCATCGTGCTGGCCGCCGTCGGGATCGTTGACGTCGTCATCACCACCACCGCCGCCTCCACTACCACCACCACAGCCAAACAGCAGTGTCGCAAGCGCGACGCTTGTTGCCACCCGCATGCACTAAGGCTCTCACAAAGCCTCCAGCGCATAAATGGGAACGTTTCGGACGACGTTTGCAGTCGCTGTCAGCGTTGGCAGTCGTTGGT
Source organism: Kofleriaceae bacterium (assembly GCA_036274355.1). Taxonomy (GTDB): domain Bacteria; phylum Myxococcota_A; class Polyangia; order Haliangiales; family Haliangiaceae; genus JABFXX01. The sequence continues at coordinate 3,002 of DASUFX010000430.1, forward strand.
GATGGGAATTCCCTCGCCGTGATCGACGACTTCGAAATCGCTGACCTCGAGAGGATAGAGATCCTGCGGGCCTAGCAGTCCATCCCACTTCGCGGTCGTGTACTTGTCGCTCTGCGCTGTGAGCGTGTCCTCGCCTCCGTCCGCGTGATACATGCCGTACTTCTGCAGCGCACGCGCGACCACCTGCGCGCCCGTCGTCGTCAGCCGCTCGACGGGGTAATCAGCACGCAGTCGCAGATGAACGCCGTAGAACGGCAGCTCGAGGCCACCGCTCGTGTACGCAGCGTGCGTGGCGGGGCGTACGAAGCCCTGCGTCACGCGATCGTTTGGCAGCACGAACCGAATCGCATGTTCGATCGAGCCCGAAGCGACTTCGTCGGCGTTGAACAAGAGCGGCGCGATCGGTAAGCCTGCACCATCGGCGCTCGTGCACTGATCGCCGCGCAGCGTCTCGTCGTACTTGCGCGTCAGATCCCACACGGCGAGGCAACCACCAGAGAACATCGTCGAGATGCTCGCCTTCCACATCTCGTAGAGCTTCCGGTTCTTGTCGTCGAGCACGATCAGATGGCAGTCGCCGCCCGCCGAGCATTTGTAGCTCGTCTCGCCTTCGACGTTGCCGATCGCCGGCACCGGTACCGGTATGTGATCGCAATCCGGTACCTGAAACTGATCCGTCGGCGTGAATGTCTGCGGCGCCGACGCATCAGCGTGCAGCACGTCGAACGAGAAATCGACGCGCAAGTGATCTTGATTGCCCCAACCTCCGGCCGCGTGAATCGCCGCGATCCATTCATCGCTGTTCGCCGCTTTCGGGACGTTCGATACATCCTGGTTCCAGAACATCGATCGTTCGAAGAACGGCCCCGAGCCTGTGTCGTCGCCGCCCGGTGCGTCGGTCGCGCACGCCGTAACGACGCACAAGGGAGCGATCATCCGTGCCAATGCCATGCGCGGGGATAGGAGCAATCCGCGCGCCGTTTGCTATCGCAGCCGGGCCGTCGCTACTTGCCGCGTCGCAGATAGAAATGCACGCCGCGCTGCGGGTGCGAAAGCCGGATCGCGAGTGCCTGCGGACCTGTGGTCGGCGTCACCTTCGCGGTGAACCGCCGCGTGTTCTTGTCGATCGGAATCTCGACGGCGTCGACCTTCGCGCTCCAGCCCGGCAGCACGGCACCTTTGACGTCGACCTCGGCGCCGAACGGCTTACCGTTCTGCGGCTGCTCGATGTAGACCTGCGGCGCCGTCTGGTCGAAGTTGATGATCAGCGTCGACGCCTTGTCCTGTTTGACGCCGTCGCGCTCGACCCAGTACGTGTACGTCGCTTCCTTGAGCTTCTTGCCGTCGAGCGTGAACGTGGGCTTCTCGCTGTCGAACGTCTCCTCGGTGCCGCTCGTCGCGAGGTGCAGCTTGAGCTTGCCCGGACCGCCCGGAGCTTTGACCTTCACGTTCGGAATCAGCGACTGATACGAGATGCGATACGTGCGGCCATCCGCGTCGATCGGATTGACCGGCGGATCCTTCGGCAGCGGGCGCGTGCCCGAGTCCTTGCGCACGATGATACGCCCCGAGCCGCCGGCACCGCCGCCCGAGCACACGAGCCGATACGACCACGCGCCGGCTTCGGCGATGATGTTTGCCGATTCCCTGCCACCGCTGATGCGCGCGGTGCGGAAGCGCGGATCGTTGTCCATCTCGATCGTTCCGCCGCCGTTGCACTTACCGTTGAATGCGAACTGCAGTGCGGTCGCGCCCTTCGGATCGTGAATCGTGAACGTCGGCGTCTCGCCGATCATCACGCGCATGTCGTAGTAGTCGGGAATCTTCGCGGTCTGGTGGATCGCGCCGGCCTTTTGCATCGACGCGCTCTCGCCGGTCTTCATCTCGAGGTCGGCGCCCGAGCTGCCGGTGAGCTTCGCCGTGCCGTCGAGCACCGCGATCTTCGCCTCGCCCTTGGCATTGACGTCGAGGCGTGCTTTGCCCGGGCCCTTCTCGGTGCCCTTGATGCCGACGGTACCGCCCGGCACGCCAACCTTGCCTTCGGTCTGCGCTTCGACCGAAGCAGTTGCGACGCCAAGCTCGAGACCAAAATGCAGATCGTCGGCAATCGCGGTGCGCGAGCCACCAGCCATCGACAGCGTGACGCCGTTCGCGATCAGCTTCGCGGTGGTGCCGTTGCCGAGCCGGACCTTCGCGCCCTTCACGAGCTGCCCCGCACCCGCAGGCAGTGGGGCCCACTTCGTTTGACCGGGCTGCAGAATCTCGGCCTTCTTGCCGGTGACCTCGATCGTTCCGTCCTCGCTGACGATGACACCCGCATCGGTGCCGCCGTCGCCCGCTGCGTCGACGCCAGCATCGATCGGCGTCTCGAGCTTGATCGGACCGATCGTCAGGTCGAGATCGAGGACCTTGCCGATCTCGAGATCGAGTGTTTGGCCGCCCTTGTCGATCTGCGCGTTACCGACGAGCAGCTCGATCGTGCTCTTGCCCTGCCCCTTCGCGGCGATGCGAACCTCGCCATCGTTGCCGAGCTTGACGTCGCCGACATCGAGGCCGTAGTTGCCGCCGCCTTTGAGCACGATCGCGCCGAGCTCGACCGTGATCTTCGCGGAGCCGTCCTTGCCGCCGCCAAAGCGCAGCACGGTGTACTTCTCCATCTTGATGAGCTGAACGCCGACAAGCTTCAGCTCGGCAGCGCCATCCGCCGTGCGCGCGGCATCGCCAATATGAAACTTCTGGCCGATATTCGCGCCGCCCCACGGGCCCTGATTCTCTTGCCGCTCGACCGGGCCGTCGGCCTTGGTCAGCTCCGCGATCGTCGGCTTCTTCTTGCAGCCAAACGACAGCGCGAGCACGAGCAGGCAGACCACACCCGTCGCACCCCTCCGGCGAAGCAGTTGCCAGCTACTTCTGCAGATCGATGTTCTTGATCGCGACACCGTTAGGATCGATCGTGACGTCGAGCTCTTGGTCTTTGAGACCTGCCTTGCTCACCTTGATCTTGTACTGACCCGGCGCGAGGTCGATCGTGAACGTGCCGTCGTCGCCCGTCGTCGCCTTCGCTTCGCTGCCCGCGACGGTCACCGTTGCACCACCCACTGCCTTACCACCCGGAAGCGAGCGCACGACACCGCGCAGCTGACCCGGCGGCAACACCGGCTCGAGCGCGATCGGCGGCACCGTGTTCGAGCCCTCGGCGATCTGCGTGATCGTCGATTTGCCGGGCTTCATGTTGCTGACTTCGACGCCGACCTCGGCCGCGGTCTCTTCGATCGTCGGCTTGCCGCCCATCGAGTGACCGATGAGCACGCCCTTGAACACGTACGTTCCCTTCTCGTCGGTGACGACCGGGTTGACCTGCGCGTTCTTGAGCGTCAGCGTCACCTTCGCGCCAACCACCGGCTTGCCGCCGTTGTCGACGACCGTACCGGTGACCTCGGTGAGGATGTCCGCCTTGACGTCCGGGCAATCCGGCGGCGTGTGACGCGCGCACTCGCGCTCGGTGAAGCTCGGCGGCACGGCCTTCGGACCGCCGAAGCGCGCCTCGAAACCGATGCCTGCCGTGATGATCGGCTCGTAGGGCACGAGCGGAATGTTCGCGTTGTCCACCTGCGAGTCGTTGATGCCGGGCACCTTCGCCGCCTCGAGGAACGCGACCGCGGAGTACTGATCGGTGATGTGGAAGCCGCCGGTGATGCCACCGCGCATGATCAACTTCCCGCGCTCGAGCGATGCACGTTTGACCTCGCCCGCGGCGGGATCAGGCGGACCGCCGACGAATGCGTCGATCGAGCCTTCGACAGAGACCCACGCCTTGCCGGCGGGGATGCGCAGCTGCGCGCCGCCAAACAGCGCGTGATAATCGGAGACGCCGAGCGACACGCGATCCGGAAGCGAGAGCTTCATCGGATCGTCGACGCTATTCGCGCTGTTATCGAGACGGAAACCGCCGTTGAACGAGAGCAGACCCGGGCCCGCGGGCAGCGACACGAGAGCGCGAACGTCGATCGAGATCGCCGAGCCGGCGACCGACGGCGCATCCTTGCCCGGCACCCAGATGCCGAGCTGACCACCTGCGATCAGGCTACCGGTGTTCTTGCTGGCGCGCACGATCAGGTGCGGATCGCCGACGTAGCCGTCTTCGTTCTTGCCGCCAGGTGCCGCCGGAACCGTGGTCGGATCTCCGAGCATCGGATCGCCGAGCGTTCCCCAGTGGCGGTCGTAGCGACCGTCGAGCGAGATGCCGATCGACAGGTACGGGGTCGCGCCAAACGCGATCGCTAGATCACCAACTCCACGATTGAATTTGTGATCCGGCCCGAGCAGTCCAGTGCGGCGACCAAGGCCCATGAGCGTCGAAACTTCCACCGCACCCTTGGGCAACGTCTCCGCTGTTGGCGCGTGCAAGCCGCCCGGCATGGCGCCGTAGACGATGTCTTGCGCGGGCGCCACGGATTGATCCGTGCTGGTGCCAGCCGATATCTCTGCCTCTTGCGCGGAGACGGTCAGCGGAACCAGAAGCACGGAGAGAAACGATGCGAATCCCCACCGGCAACGCATTACCGAAAGTTTAAGCGCTGGACTCGGGTAATTACCAGTGCGCCGCCAGGTTTTGGGGCACTTCGATAACCTGGCGCTAGTAGCGCAGCCAACGAACTAGCTCACGCATGCTCGGCCGCTTTCCGTACATCAGGATGCCAACCCGGTAGATCTTTGCAGCAGCACGCGCAACGAGGACTGTCGCAGCCGCCAGAATCGCGAGCGACAGCCCGACCTGCGCAAGACTCGCGCCTCCGAGGAAGTAGCGCAGCGGCATGAGCATCGGTGACCAGAACGGCACCATCGTCATGATCTGAGCGGCTTGGCCGCGGGGATCGTTTGTGACGGCGGTGATCGCGATGATGCCGATGACAAGCAGGAACGTCACCGGCATCTGGGCCTGCTGGGAGTCCTGCTCCGAGGAGACCATTGCACCTACTGCGGCATACAGCGCGGAATAGAACAGGTAGCCAAGTACAAAGCACGCGAGCGTGATCGCGAGCTGGATCGGGGTGAGCGACGGCATCATCGACGTCGCATCGGGCTTGGCCCCGAACAGGCCGAGCAGGGTCTCGCGCTGCGATATCACCACGTAACCGATCACGAACCAGATCGCGATCTGGAGCAGGCCGGCGAAGCCGACGCCGAGGATCTTGCCCGACATCATCGCGCGTGGCTTCGTCGCGGCAACGAGCAACTCGACCACGCGCGACGTCTTCTCGGTGACGACGCTGCGCATCACGTTGATGCCGTACAGCGTGATCAGGATGTAGATGAAGAACGCGATCATGTAGCCGACGAGGAACGCGAAGATGCCAGCGGTGCCCTGTTCTTCACCGGTCGTGTGGCGCACGCTGACGTTGACCGGTAGTTTCAACAGCGCGATGTCGACTTCGCTGAGGCCCGCGCGCTTCGCCCGTTCCGTGATCACCATTCGCTGCGCGAGCTGACCGAAGCCCATGCTCACGGTCTGATTGCTCGCATTGTCGCCGTTGTAAACGATCTCGCCGCCGTCGAGCGCGTCCTTCGGGATCACGACGTAGCCGTTGATCTCGTCGGACTTGATCTTCGCGAGCAGAGTCTTTTCATCAGTGTCAGGTGGCGCGACGGTCGTATTCCATTTGAGGACAACGCCGAGCTGGTATTGCATTTGCTCTGCGAGCCTGCCCGACTTGTCGATGATCGTGACCTTCGCACCCTCGGTGCCTTGGTTGCCGATCAGCGCGGGCACGACCATCATGCCGACCATCAAGATCGGCCACAGGATCGTCATCACGACGAACCACTTCGACCGCACGCGCTCGTAGAACTCGCGCTTCGCGATCACCCACATCTCACGCAACGGCACCCTCCTCGTCGCGGCGCGCCGCAACCGCCGCTTCTGCGCCGACCTTCTGCACGAAGATCTGGTGCAGCGTCGGCACGACGAGCTCGAACAAGCGCAGCCCGATGTCGTGATTGAGTAGCGTCTTGAGGAAATGGTCCGGCTTGATGCCGTCGGCGAGCACGACCTCGCAATCCGCGTGCTCGCCTGGACGCGGCGGCTTGCGCTCGATGACGAGCTTCTCGTCGGCGAGCAGCGGCTCGGCGCGCTCCTTCGCTGCGTCGTCGGTAAACGCGAGCGCGATCACGCCCTCCGCGACCGACGCGCGCTGGATGTCCTTGAGCCGACCATCGAGCACTTTTCTGCCGCGCGCGATGATGCAGACCTGATCGCAGACCTTCTCCGCCGATTCCATCTGGTGCGTCGAGAACATCACGGTGCGGCCGGAGCTCTTGATCTCCTCGACGACGTCGACCAGCACCTCGGCATTGATCGGATCGAGACCGCTCCATGGCTCGTCGAGGATCACGAGCGCGGGCTCGTGAATGAGCGCGGTCGCGAACTGGACCTTCTGCGCCATGCCCTTCGATAGATCCTGGACCTTGTTCTTGCCCCAGTCGGCGAGCCCGAGCCGATCGAGCCACTTGTGCGCGCGCACCTTCGCCTCGCGATGCCCGAGCCCGCGCAGCTCGCCCATGAACACGATCATGTCGATCACGTTCATCTTCGGATACAGGCCGCGCTCCTCGGGCAGGTAGCCGATCTGCTTTGCCGCGGCATGGCCGGGCGCGAGGCCGTCGAGGATCGTGATCGTGCCGGCGTCGGGCGCGATGATGTCGTTGATCATCCGCAGCGTCGTCGACTTGCCGGCGCCATTCGGACCGAGGATGCCGAACACGCTGCCTCGCGGCACTTCGAACGAAATGCCATCGACCGCAACGTGGTTGCCGTACTTCTTGACCAGCCCGGTGACCGTCAGCGCGGGCTTTGTCATGCAGCTCCGGCAGCCCCGGCAGCTCCGGCCGTTGCGCCGGCTGCATCGCCGAGGATCGCGCGCTCGAGCACCGCCATGCGGATCGCGACGCCCCAGCTCACTTGCTGGAGGATCACGGCACGCGGTCCGTCCGCGACCTGAGGCGACACTTCGACGCCGCGGTTGATCGGCCCGGGGTGCATGACGATCGCGTCGGGCTTCGCGTAGGCGAGCGTGCGCTCCGACAGACCGAACGTGCGCGACAACTCGCGCGTATTCGGGAAGCGCGGCGCCTCGCCCTCGAAGCGCTCGTGCTGGACGCGCAACATCATCACCACGTCGGCACCGTCGAGGCCATCCTCGAGCCGCGCGCAGATCCGCGTCCGCTCGCGCGTCAGCTCGCCGCCGATCAGCTCGATGCCGCGCGGGATCAGCGTCCACGGTGCGACGAGGCGCACGCGAGCGCCGAGCTTCGACAAGCAGAGAATGTTCGAGCGCGCGACGCGCGAGTGCTGGATGTCGCCGACGATCGCGACCTCGAGGCCGGCGAGCTCACCTTTGTGCCGGCGAATCGTCGCGGCGTCGAGCAGTGCTTGCGTCGGATGCTCGTGCTGGCCGTCACCCGCGTTGACGACCGCACACTTCGCGGTCTTCGCGAGCAGGTACGCGGCGCCGCCGAACGAGTGGCGCACGACGATCGCGTCGGGATGCATCGCCTGCAGGTTGCGGCCGGTATCGAGGAGCGTCTCGCCCTTCGTCGTCGACGACGAGCTGGCCGCGATGTTGATCGCCTCGGCAGAGAGCCGCTTCGCCGCGAGCTCGAACGAGGTACGCGTGCGAGTGCTGCTCTCGTAGAAGAGGTTGATGACCGTGCGACCGCGCAGGCTCGTCAGCTTCTTGATCGGCTCGTCGGCCAGCGACCAGTAGCGGTCGCCGTGATCGAGGATGCGAACGATTTCTGCGGCGTCGAGGTCAGCGATGGAGACCAGGTGCCGGGGGCCGCTCGTCACGCCCTTCGTATAGCAGATCAAGGGTGTTATGGTGGGGCGTGTCCGGAGCGAAGGTGAGCCGGATTGGCTCGATCATCGGGGATCGCTTCCGACTCGACGAATTGATCGGCCGCGGTGCGATGGCCGAGGTCTACCGCGCGCTCGACCTCGAGACCCAGGCGTTCGTGGCGGTCAAGATCCTGCGCCATCAGCACGTTACGGACACGGTCTCGATCGCCCGCTTCGCGCGCGAAGCCGACGTCCAGGCACGCCTTCGCCATCGCAACGTCGCCGCGCTGCTCGCGAGCGGTGTCACGAAGGACAAGCACGAGCCGTATCTCGCCGTCGAGCTGTTGCGCGGCCGCTCGCTGCGCAGCGTGATCAAGTCCGAAGGCCACGTCGTCCCGCGCCGGGCCGCGAGCTACACGTGGCAAGCGTTGCAGGGCCTGCATGCGGTGCATCAGGCGGGCGTGCTGCACCGCGATCTCAAGCCGGCGAACATCATGCTCGAGCCGTCGCCCGGTCCGATCGAGCGCGTCGTGCTGATCGATTTCGGGTTCGCGACCTTCGAGGGCAGCGCGCGACTCACGTTGCAAGGCACGGTCGTCGGGAGCCTCACGTACATCGCGCCCGAGCGCTTGCGCGCCGAAGAGCCCGACCAGCGCGCCGACATCTACGCGGTCGGCGTCGTGCTGTTCGAGCTGCTCACCGGCCAGCCGCCATTTGCCGCCGAGGAAGATTTCGATCTGATCAGCATGCACCTGCACGATCCGCCGCCGAGCCTGGCCCACGTGGTGCCGAGTGCACGCGCGCTCGATCCCGTGCTCGCACGTGCACTCGCGAAACACCCGGCCGACCGCTACGCCGATGCGCAGCAGATGGCCGACGATATCGAGCACGCCGCGAAGCAGCTCACAGAATGACGATCGGCTTCAGGTCGAGGCCCCCAGCGAACATGTACGAAACGCCGTCGGAGTAGCCGTACACGGTGATGCCGCAGCCATCGGCGCACGTGATCTTGTGCTGGCCGGCCGGTACCGTCACGCGCGCGGCGCGATGCGTGCCGCCGCCTGGAAACGCCGTCATCGTGACCGGCGCGCCGTCGAGCTGCACACCGCCCGTCGCCGCCGCTGCGATTGAAATGTAGTTCGCGGTGTACTGCGCGGGCACGAGCACCGTGTACTCCTTGCGGAACTGCTCGGATGGAACCGCGATCGCCATCGACGGATCGCCGGTACCGACGAAGCTGTTCTGCCCGTTGTTCCACCACGTCGCCGACTCGAGGAAGTGACCGACGAGAATCGGCTGCGTCGCGCTGATCTCGGTGTCGCCCTGGATCTTCACGTCGCAGAACTCGCCAGCCGCGAGCGCGCTGCAGTTGCCGTAGACCGACGCGCTCGGCGCCGGCGTGAACGTCACGGCAGTGCCCGGCTTCTGCGCGAGGATGCGCAGGTAATCGGGCTCGTTCGAGCGCTGCTTGCTGCGCGCGATCGCGAACGTCATGCCCCACGTCGTACTCGGGAACAGCATCTCCTCGAGGTGATCGGCGAAGCCGGGGCCGTTCGGGTGCATGCTGTCGGGCGCCGTCGTCTCGCCGAATGCTGTCGCTTCGTGGCCGCCGTAAACGCCGAACGGCATCATGTTCGGTGACGTGATGTGCGTGCCGGTCAGATCGCCACTCGGCGCCGTACCGGTGCCAACCGCGGCTTCGAGCTGCAGCACTTCAAATGCGTCGAGCGTGAACAACACGGTCGCGCCGGGGACGAGCGTCGCCTGCGTCTGACTCGCAACGACAGCCGTCTTCGGCGTCACCGCGATCTGCGTGCCGTCCTGCGGCGCGACGATCGTGAGATAGCCGTAGTACGGATCGCGATTCGGCCGGCGATTCAGCGTGACCCAGCTCATCCCGTAGTAGTCGGTGTCCATCGTCGCGCGCGGGATCAACAGCGACGCGTCGTTGGAGAACACGTTCGAGTTGTCGAGCGGGTTGAACTGATAGGCGACGACCGGCAGATCCGATGTGATGCGGTACGCCTTCTTGAACTTGCCGGTGCCATCGACGGACTGATCTGGAATCGCGTTGTTCGCCTGCATCAAGATCGGCGTGACCTGACCAGCGGTGACGACCTTCGTGATCGTCTGCCCGCCCGGGCCGGTCACCGTCACCGTGGCGTCCTTTGCCTGCGGATTCGACACCACGACCGCGAACGGACCGTGCTGCGCGTCGCTCGCGCAGACGAGCTTCGGCAGACACGTCGTCCCTGCCGGGCACGTGTGTGGCGCCATGCTGTCGTTCTGCGGATCGCACTGGCCGAGGTACAGGCCACCGCCCATCATCGTGTAGCAAACGTTGAGCGTCATCGGCGAGCCCTGCGCGCACGTGCCCGACGAGCCGCCCCAGACCTCGACCGCATTATCGAGATCGACCGCCCAGTACTCGCAACCGATGTAGCTCTTGCTCGCGGCAGCATCCGCGCACGCATCGACGCACGCGCCGCCGACGCACGTGTTGGCGCCGCCGCACACGGAAACCTCACAGCCCGGCTTGCCGGCGTCGTCGCAGACCCAGACGTTGCCGTCCTTGCAGAAGTTCTGTCCGGGCGTGCACTCGACGCAACCGAGCGAGTCACTGCACAACGCAGGACAATCGATCGCGGTCTGCCACTGACCGCCGTAGCACGTCTGGTACGACGCACCTTCGCAACGGTGCGCGCCCGACGGCGCACAGTTGTTCAGCGCATCGGGACTGGTGTCATCGCCGCTGTTGCGTGGCGCGTTACCACAGCCAGCCAACGCGACGATGCACGTGAACAGCGCGACCCGCGGGGATCCCTCCACGATACAAACGTATCACGCGGGTTCGCGTCAGTTCCGTGCTCACTTGCACGCACCGGTTGCGCAGTCGCATGCGGCCGGAGTCGCGCCGCCACAGGTCTGGACGATCGTGTCCTGGAGCAAGAATGCCTGGACTTGTCGCAGTGCCGACGGGTTGCGGTTCACGCCGGAGTGCGTGCCGTTGTCGCTCGACGGTGGGATGTTGTAGTCGGACGGCAGCGGGCTGCGGTGCTCGTCGTAAACGTTCACGCCGTTGACGAGTGGGCCTGGCTTCGGCGGCATGCCCCACACCGACTTCACGGCAGGCGCGAGCAAGTCGATGCCCATCGTGCGCGCGATCATCTCGGTCGCGATGTTCGTGACGAGGCAGTCTCCCATCGCGTACCAGATCAGGATCTCCTTCGTCGGCACGCCGGGCAGCGGATCCTTGATCACGTGCGCAGCGGTCGTGATCGGATCGTAGGGCTCCATGCCCATACCGAGGAACGCGAGGTTCAGCTGGTAGACCTCGGGATCCTCGTACGCACCCTGTGCGGCACCCATGAGCAGGTGCCACGCGTTCGAGCGCTCGAACATCAGCGACCACACGCCGCCTGGCACCGCGAGCACGCCCTTCGTGATGTTCGGATCGTAGGCCATGAACGTGTTGCCCATGATTCCGCCGAGCGAACCACCGACGTAGAACGTCTTGTTCGGATCGATCACGGACGCGCCGTTGTACTGGAATTCGGGATGCTGACCGAGCTGGCCGCGCGTGATCGTCTCGAGTGAGATGAAGTCGATCACCGATTGCGCGAGCTTCTCGGTGATCGCCTTGCCCTTGTTCATGTCGTTGACGGCGAGCGGCGCGAGCGAGAGCTGGCGATCGGTGAGGCCGATGAAGTCGCCGGCGAGGATCACGAGGCAGTAGTCCTGCGCGAGGTTGACGACGAAGTTGTCGTCGAGATAGCCCTCGGCAGAGCCGAACAAGCCGTGACCGAAGATGATCGTCGGCCTCGGCAGCGGCTGGGTCGTCACGCACTCGGGAACGATCGCGGCAAACCGCGCGTCGCGCAGGCCCATCATCTGCGGCAGATTGTTCGCGTCGCGGCGCATCACCGAGCTGTCTTCTTCGCCGTTGGTGAGGAAGTCGGGCGACTTGAACGTACCGGTGAAGCTCTTCAGCACGCCGGTTCGTGGCGCTTGCTGCGTCGCAGTGAACGTGAGGTTCGCGCCGTTTTGGCCCATTGCGGGAATCGCGGCGTCGCGCATCGTCGTCAGATCGCGCTGCAGGAACTCGTCCGACGCGGTGTAGTAGTCCCACGCGAGCACGAGCTCGCTCTTGTCGACGCCCGCCGTCGCGAGCGCCGCGAAGATCTTCTCGTAACGCTCCTTCGAGTAGCGCGAGTGACCGTAGCCGCTGCCGGAGAGCGCCTTCGCGAATGCTTCCGGAATCGGCAAGTCGCTGCCGTCGGCGGCCTTCACGCTGTTGCGGATCGCGACCGCGTAGTGCGCGCCGGGCGCAAGGCGCGCGAGCGGACGGATGATGAGGTTGCGCTTCTCGATGTCCGCGGTGTTCTGGTCGACCTCGGCGAAGAACGGCGCACGCTCGCCGGTGTCCATGTTCAGGAGCACGATCGGCGAGTCAGCGGCGAGCGATTCATCGGGGTTCTTCCACGACGGCAAGTTCGTGTTCGACACGCCGGTCGGAAACGCGGCCAGCATCGGTCCGGTCGGCGAGAAGCCGTCCCAGCGATCGAGCCACGCCGGATCGATCGAGACGTCGTCGATGTTCTTCGGCATCGCTTCGATCGGAACCTGCACGCGGCGCCCGGTCGCCGTCGTTGCATCCTCGACCTCGTACGCGGCCGACGGCCACGGCAACAGGCAGCCTTGGCCGCCCATCGGGTTGCATTGATCCGGAATGGAGCTGCCGTCGCTACCGCACGCGGCAAGCGAAAGCGCCACCAAAACCACATGGCGTGGGTCCCTCATCACGGCGGAACCTATCACCGGCGCCCTGCGGCGCGTGTGAGGAAATTCGCAGGCTATGCTCGTCGCGTGACACTCGCGGAATGGCTGGACCGGATGCTCTACCGGCAACCGTTCGAGGGCGCCAGCGCCAGGCGGTACGCGGCGAAAGAACGTCCGGCTTTCGGGGACCTCGACGAGCGGCTGCTCGACGGGCTGGGCCCGGTGCTCGCCGGTGCGCGCCGGCTCCTCGACCTCGGCGCCGGCCCGGCGACGTTCGCGGCGCGAGCGGCGGCTCGTCATCCGCAGCTGACCGTCGTCGCGGTCGATCCGAGCCGGGATTTCGCCCGGACGCATCCCGGTGTCCATGTGGTGCGAGCCGTCGGCGAGATGCTGCCGCTCGGAGACGGCGCGATCGATGTCGCGATGTGCCTCTCGTCGATCCGCCACGTGCGCGATCGGGGCGCGACGCTGCTCGAGCTCCGGCGCGTCGTGCGCGGCACGCTCGTGATCGTCGAGCTCGATCCGGCAGCCGATGCCACACGCGCCGCCACCCACGCCGATGCGATCGAAGGCGCGCTGTTACGCCGCGCGTTCAGTCCGCTCGTGCTGCGCACGGCGCCTCCGGCCGCCGCGATCGCCACGCTCGCAGCGCAAGCCGGTTGGCGATTACGCACCCGCCGCGACGATCCGGTGCAGCCCGTCTACCTCATGGAGCTGCAGTAACCGGCTCGAGGAGCGGTTGGAAACTTCTCGTTCTGAACCGAAAAACTCGCGAGTGCGATTGCGACCGTTGCCGCGTACGATCAACGCATGCCGGACGAGTCAACCGTCATCGTTCGCGTACTCGAGGCCCAGGTGCGCAGCGCGACCGCGATCGCGGACCTCTATGGCACGATGCGCGAGATTGCTGAGCTGCTCGAGCGCACTCAGAACGCGGAACCGTCGTCGAGCGTGCGGCTCGAACTGACAAGGGCTGATCTTCGCGAGCAGATCGCTGAGCTCGAACGAAGGATCGCCGAGCTCAGCTGATCTCGAGCTCGTCGAGGTTTGGCTTGCGGGTACGCCACCAGTACTGCGTGGTGTGCCCCGACCAGTTGTTCGTGATCTTGCCGTCGTCGGTCTTGTACCAGTTGTGACAGTCGGCAGCCCACGTCATCCGCGTGAGTGACTGCTGCAGCTCGTCGTTGTAGTGCGCCATCGCCTCGCGCTTGACGTCGACCCACCGCGCGCCGCGCCGCGCGAGCTGATCGAGGCAGCCGAGCACGTAGCGGACCTGGCACTCGATCATGAACAAGATCGACGAGTGGCCGAGGTTCGTGTTCGGGCCGTAAAGCAGGAACAGATTCGGAAAGCCGCTGACCAGCACGCCGCGATGCGCCTCGGCACCGCCCTGCCACGCCGCCGCGAGCGTCGTGCCGGTCTTGCCGACGATCTGCATCGGCGCGAGGAAGCTCGTCGATTCGAAACCGGTCGCGAAGATGATCGCGTCGGCCGGGTGCGTGGCGCCATCGGCGGTGATGACCGCGTCAGCCGTGATGCGCTCGAGCAGCGACGTCACGAGCGCGACGTTGTCGCGTTGCAGCGCCGGATACCAATCGTCCGAGATCACGATGCGCTTGCAGCCGACCGGATAGTTCGGCGTCAGTGTTGCGCGCAGCTTGGGATCGGCGACCTGCTTGCGCAGGTGGCGCAGCATCATCCACTTCACGAGCTGACCCATCACGCTGTTCTGGAACAGCGCGGTGAAGCGCGACTCGAGCGTCCAGTAGATCCAGCTGCGATAGAAGCGCCGCCAACCGGGCACGTACTTGAACAGCCACTTCTCGACGCCGAAGTACGCGCGGTCCTTGCGGGGGAACACATACGCCGGCGTGCGCTGCAGCAGCGTCAGCTTGCCGACGTGCTGCGCGATCTCGGGAACGAACTGGGCGGCACTCGCGCCATTGCCGATCACGACGACGCGTTTGCCGCGCAGATCGTAGTCGTGATTCCAGCGCGCCGAGTGAAATGTCGTGCCCGCGAACGTATCGAGTCCCGGGAACGCCGGGATGTGCGGGCGATTGAGTTGGCCGGTTCCGCTGACGAGAACATCGGCGGTGAGCTCGCCGCTCGACGTACGAACCCGCCAGCTACCGTCGACGAATTCGGCGCCGTGCACTTCGGTGCCGAGCTGCAGATGCGACGCGAGCCCTTCGCGCTCGACGCAGCGCTGGAAGTACGCCTCGATCTCCGGCTGGCGCGCGAACTTGTGCTGCCAGTCGGGCTTCGGCGCGAACGAGAAACAGTAGAGGTGCGAGGGCACATCGCAGCCGGCGCCCGGATAGCGGTTGTCGTGCCACGTGCCGCCGACACCCCGCGAACGCTCGACGATCGTGAAATCGGTGTGGCCCGCGCGCTTGAGGCGCATGCCCATTGCGAGGCCCGCCGGGCCTGCACCCACGATCACGATCCGCATGCAGCGGGCATCATACGTCAGCGCTTCGGTCGCGTGGCGCGCGCGAGCGTGGCGAGCTGGTCGGCGTCGGCGTAGACCTCGTCGATCGCCGTCGAGTCGATGAGCGACGCGAGCAAGCGCTCGCCGAGATCGCGGCCGGGCGTCTGCAGAACCTGGGCGAGCTGCGCGATCGGCGTGTGCGTGCCACGCAGCTCGATCAGGCCATCGGCGACGAGCTTACCGATCAGCGAGGTCGCCCACTGCTCCTCGACATTCGGTTCTGCCGGCGACGCCGTGTCGTCCGCATCGCCGACCAGCGCCCATGCGAGGTGGCTCGCCGCGACGGCATCGTCGAGCGGCTTCGCGGCCGGATCCGCGCGTCGTTCGTCGAGCAGCTTGCGCGCTTCTTCGCTGATATCGGCTTCGACGCCGCGATAGGTCGCGCGCGACGCCTGCAGGCCTTCGCCACTCGGCGCCGGCAGGTCGACATCGATCACCATCAGGCCGGTCGCGAGCGCCTCCGCAAGGCGCGCAAGCGATGCATCGCGGCCGTCGTGCGGCAGCTCGACCCATGCGCGCGGCCCGATCATGCGAACGTCCTTCGTCGGGACGTCCGCCTTCAGGAGGGCGGCGCGTAGGGTCTTCGCGGGGACGGTGGCCCCGACGACAGTTGCCTTCATGGCATCTTGTTTTTACGCGCCGCGAGCATCTCGATCAAATCCATCTTGGTGAGAATTCCAAGAACTGCACGCTGGTCGTCGACCACGATCGCCACTTCACCGCGCTCGAAGATGCGCGGCAGCTCGCCCGAGCTCGCATGCAGCGAAACAACCGAGACTTTACGCTCCATGACCTCGGCGACGACGGTTTCGCGGTCGACGCGCCCTGTCATCAGCTGATGTAGGAGATCACTTTCGGTCAGGATGCCGGCGAGCTTGCCGTTGTCGAGCACGGGCATCTGCGAGATCCCGTGTTCCTTGAACATGTCGGTCGCGCGGCTGACCTTGTCGTTGAGATCGAGCGAGATCACGGTGCGGCGGCCGGCCGACCGCATGATGTCGGCGACCGTGCCGACCTCCCAATCCGCCTTGAAGAAGCCCTGCTGGCGCATCCAGCGATCGTCGACGAACTTGGTCAGGTAATTGCGGATCGAGTCGGGCAGGATCACGACGACGCGCTTGCCCGGACCGAGGTCGCGACAGACTTGCATCGCGGCCCACACCGCCGCGCCCGACGAGCCGCCGATCAAGAGGCCCTCCTGGCGAATCAGCTGGCGCGCGACTAGGAATGAATCGCGATCGTTCGACTTGATCCAGTGATCGACGAGTCGGCGATCGAGCACGTCGGGGATGAAGTCATAACCAATGCCTTCGACCTTGTAGGTCCTGATCTCGCCGGGGCCGGCGAGGATCGAGCCTTCCGGATCGACGCCGACGATCTTGCAGCTCGGCACCTCGCGCTTGATCACCTTCGCGACGCCACTGATCGTGCCGCCGGTGCCGGCGGTCATCACGACGGCGTCGAGCTTGCCGCCACACTGATCGATGATCTCGCGGCCGGTGCCGTCCTCGTGCGCCGCCGGGTTCGACGGGTTCGAGTACTGATCGAGAATGTGCGAGTTCGGAATGATCTCTTTGAGCCGCCGCGCGACGCCGATGTGGCTCTCGGGCGCGTCCCACGCAGCCTCGGTGGGCGTGCGAATGATCTCGGCGCCGAGCGCCTCGAGCACGACCTGTTTCTCCTGCGACATCTTCTCGGGCATCGTGATGATCACGCGGTAGCCACGCACGGCGGCTGCCATCGCGAGACCGATGCCGGTGTTGCCCGAGGTGGGCTCGATGAGCGTGTCACCCGGCTTGATGCGGCCCGACTTCTCCGCATCGAGCAGCATGCGCACGCCGATGCGATCCTTGACGGAGCCGCCGGGGTTCATGAACTCGCACTTGCCGAGCAGCTCGCAAGGGAGATCGCGGCCGATGCGCGAGAGCCGAACCATCGGCGTGCTACCGGTCGCTTCGAGAATCGAGTCGAGAATTTGGGACCGCGCGGTCATGGCGCGCGCAGTCTATGCCGATGCGGCGGGGTTGTCTCTACCGCGCGTACACGCTCTATCGCGTGTACACGCGCTGCATCGCTGCGCGCACTGCGTCGTAGATGCGCAAGTCCGCGCGCATCATGCCGGTCGTGTGAAAAACCTCTTTCATGACGATGTGGCCTTCGGGATCGTCGTCGGCTTCGACGAGCGTCCGGCCGAGCCGGTCGACCAGGCCGCTCGCAAGCCCTGGCCGGTGTGCGATCGCGTCACATGGAATCGGTGCGGTGGTCGCCAGCACGCGGAGCGCGATCTCGTGCGGAGCCCCGTAATCGAGCCAGCCCGAATAGACGAGGGCCCCGGTCGCGTCGCGCACGACGTAGGTGACGCCCGCGTCGACCCACTTGCGGCGCACCGCGTCGCTGACCGCCTTGTGCGAGCCCTGGAAGTGCTCCTCTTTGAGCACCTCACTTGGCTTGCCGAGCCCTTCACGGATCAAATCGGCGGCGAACAGATAGCCGCTTGCCGATTCGCGATCGACATACGCGATCGACTTGTCGCGCAGATCTTCGATCGACACGAGCGGTGAATCCGCGCGCACGATGATCGCCGACTCGTACGTCGGCCGACCGTAGCGCTGCACGAGCGCGACCACGCCGACGCCCTGCTCCGCCGCGCGCACGAATGACACCGGCGGCATCCACGCGAAGTCGAGCTCGCCATCGACCATCGCATCGACGAGCGCGGGATAGTCACTGACGACGACCGCACGCACGTCGCGATCGAAGCGCTTCTTGAGCCAGTTCGCGACCTTCTCGCCCTGTACGCGCGCAGCCTCGACACCGAGCGCCGGCGAGAATCCGAACTTCAGCGGCTTCTGTGTGTCGACGACAACCGTCTCGACGTAAGCGACGGATGGCGGCTGCGCCTCCTTCTCCGATAGATCGGGAACCAGGTCCTCGACGTAAGGAAGCACGCCGTAGCGGGTGACGAAGGTCTCGCGGCGATACAGCGGCTGGAGAAACGACCGCCAATGCTCGGCGTCATCGGCCTGGCGCGGCACGACCTGATCGAGCATGCGCCGGAACGTCGCGGCATCGGGGACGCGATCGGCGGCGTTGCGCGCGGTCGCGTGCTCGACGAGCCCGACGAGGCCGGGTGGACAATCGGGCC
>DASUFX010000431.1:0-12606 GCA_036274355.1 Kofleriaceae bacterium
GCGTCGTCGCGACGCGAATGACCGAGATCCCTGGTCCGATCCGACTTTGTTATGAGGGCGCGGTCACCCGGCTCGCGGGCGAAGCGGGGCAGCGCGAGATCCTGCAAGCGGGCATCGAGCTCGTCGACGCACCCGAGCCCGACGGTGATGCCGAAGTGCTCGCGGTCGCCGCCGCTGCACTCGCGCGCATCGCGCTGCCCGAGATCCGGATCGATATCGGCCACGTCGCGCCCGCTGCATTCGTGCTCGGCAGTGCGCCGGATCCGCATGCGCGCGCGCTGATCACGAACTCGCTCGCGCGCAAAGATCGAGCGGGACTGCGCGCCGCTGCGCGCGTGTTGCCCGAAGGCGTCGCGCCACTCGCCGAGGCACTCGCCACGTTGTGGGGACCTGCGGATGCGACGCTCGATCGCGCGGCCGCGTTGCCGTGGCCCGCACCGGTGAAAGCGGCACTCGATCAGTTGCGCGCGGTGCTCGCTGCGTTTGCGGACCTCGCCGAAGCACCGCCGCCGGTCACGATCGATCTCGGCGACTTGCGCGGCTTCGATTACTACACCGGCGTGCGCTTCGCGGCGTATGCGGGCGGCGCGCCCGACGCGGTGTTGCGCGGCGGCCGTTATGACGAGTTGCTCGCGCGCTATGGCCGGAAGGCGCAGGCGACGGGCTTTGCGATCGATCTCGAGGCCGTTGCGCAAGCGCAACGATCGATCGGGATCGCGCCACCGACTGCCGCGCTTGGCGTCGCGACACACGGTGCGGGAGCAGGCGAGCTGGCGCGTGTGCTTCGGCGCGCCGGACTACGCGCGGTTACGCAAAGCCGCGCTCCCGCGAGTTGGGGCGCATGGTTGCGCGGAGCGGGCCTCGAGGCCGTACTCATCGGAGATCAGCTGATCGGGATCGACGACAACCCGCGTTCAGCGAAGGCTGCGATAGAAGCGGCCCGAGCGGGCGACACAACGGCGCTGATCGCGCTAATAAAGGCGACGTAGATGTCGGTCGTCATCGTCGTCGGCGCCCAATGGGGAGATGAAGGCAAGGGAAAGGTCGTAGACCTGTTCACCGAACGCGCTGACGTGGTCGTGCGCTACGGTGGCGGCGCGAACGCCGGTCACACGCTCGTGATCGATGGCAAGAAGCTCGTCACGCATCTGGTGCCGAGCGGCGTCTGCCATCCGGGCAAGAGCTGCGTGCTCGGCGATGGCATGGTGATCGATCCGCACACGCTGCTCGAAGAGATCAGCGAGTGCCAAGCGCGCGGGCTTCTGTGTCAGCAGGAGCTGCTGATCGGCCTCGGCGCGCACGTGATCCTGCCGTACCACAAGCTGATCGACGGCCTGCGCGAAGACTTCGGTGCGAAGCGCGGCAAAGCGATCGGCACCACGCGGCGCGGGATTGGCCCGGCGTACGAGATGAAAGCAGCGCGCCGCGGCGTGCGCATGCGCGACTTGCTCCGGCCCGAGCGGCTGCGTGCACTTGTTGCCGCAAACCTCGACGATCTCGCGCCCGTGATCACGCATCTCGGCGGCGCGGTGCCGAGCACCGCCGAAGTCGGCACGTGGATCGACGACGCACTCGCCGCGGGCGAGAAGCTGCGCGCGTATACCGGCGATGCTGGTCGTCATGTCGCGCGTGCGATCGCAGAGGGCCGTCACGTGTTGTTCGAAGGCGCGCAGGGCTGCTTGCTCGATCTCGATCACGGTACGTATCCGTACGTGACGTCGTCATCGACGATCGCGGCAGGCGCATGTCAGAGCGCAGGCATCGGTCCTACGCAGATCGACGCAGTCGTCGGCATCACGAAGGCGTATGCGACGCGCGTCGGCGAAGGACCGTTCCCGACCGAGCTTCACGGCGAGGCTGGCGAGCGACTGCGCAAGGCGGGTGGCGAGTTTGGTGCGACAACCGGTCGCCCGCGCCGCTGCGGCTGGCTCGATTTGCCGGCGTTGCGCATGGGCGTGCGCCTTTCGGGTATGCAGTCGCTCGCGCTGACCAAGCTCGACGTTCTGGCGGGCTTACCTGAGGTGTCGGTGTGCGTGTCCTACAGCCTCGATGGCAAGGAGCTCGACGAGCCACCGACGGATCCTGAAGATATTGCGCGCGCGCAGCCGGTCTATAAGCACTTCAAGGGCTGGGACAAGCTGCCCAGCGAGGCTCACGAGATTGGTGACCTGCCTGCGCATGCACGCGCCTACGTTCAGACGATCTCGGAGATGGCCGGAGTGCCGTTCTGCTTGGTCTCCGTAGGCCCGGATCGAAGTGAAACGATCCGGCTCACAGACCCGTTCGCCGGCTAAGGCCGGGCAACGATTTGTGATACGATTTTTTTTCCAAGGGACGGTTCACTTGGGGGTCGTAGGACGTGAACCGCGAATACAGGGATACCCATGAAGATCGTATGTGACGCTTGCCAAGCCAAGTACTCGATCTCTGACGACAAGGTCCAAGGCAAGGTCTTCAAGATTCGCTGCAAGAAGTGCAGCAACATCATCGTCGTTCGCGGCGGTGCTGGCGCGAGTGAACCGGCTCCTGCTCCGCAGGAAAAAGACACCCGCGTTTATGACTACGGTTACGACGGCGCCGGCGGTGCACCCGCAGCAGACGACGCTGTCTGGCACCTCGTGATCAACCAGGACCAAGTCGGTCCGCTCACCGTTGCCGAAGTGCAGCAGCGCTTCGCATCGGGCGAGGTTGATGGCGAGACGTTCACGTGGCGCGAAGGCTTCGCGGACTGGTTGCCGCTCTCGCAGGTCGACACGTTCGCGGCGCTCGTCGCGTCGGGCTCGACCACGACTGCCGGTGGCGGTGGCGCGGCTGCGGTGTCGGCGATGTTCGGCGGCGGCGACGACATGGGCGGAACGGCGCGCAGCGATCCGGGCGACCTGTTCGCAGCGGCATCGTCGTCGGCCAAGTCGTCGCGCGGTCACGAAGATGACGACGGTGGCGATCTGTTCGGTTCGAGCAAACCGGCTGCCGCATCGGCGCAGAGCGCCGCGGCGACTGCCAAGCTCCGCGGCGAGCGCAACGAGAACTCGGTGTTGTTCTCGCTGAACAACCTGGCGCAGCTCGCGAGCGATTCGCCGCGCCCCGCACCGTCATCGTCGGGTGGTGGTGGCGGTGGTTCGTCGGCTGGTCACGCGACCGGCGCGGCGGGTGGCGAAGGCTCCGGCCTCATCGACATTCGCTCGATGGCGAGCGCGTACATGGGCGGTGGCGGTGCAGGTGCAGCGATGGGCGCGCCGAAGTCGGCGTCGGCGATCGGTTCGATCGACGACCTGCCGGTGTTCGGCGGCGGTGGCTTCTCCGAGCCCGCCGTGATCGTGCCGACCGCGCGCGGCGCGTCGAACAACAAGATGCTCTACATCATGATTGCCGCCGTCGGCTTGCTTGCCGTCGTCGCGATCGTGATGGTCGTGTTGCTGCTCAAGGGCGGCAAGAAGGACGGCGACAAGGTCGCGGCCAACACGGCGACCGAAAAGACCGACAAGGCCGCCACGGATCCGACCGAGAAGCCGACCGAAGGCTCGGCGGCAACAGGCTCGGCGGAGAAGCCGGCGGAGACTGGCTCGGCGGCGGTTGCCGCGACGGAGCCGGAGAAGAAAGAGCCGGAGAAGAAAGAGCCCGAGAAGAAGGAGCCGGAGCACAAGGCGACGAAGACGACGTCTTCCACGTCGAAGAGCTCGGGTGGCAGCACCACGCCGAAGACCACCGTCGCGAAGACCGAGACCAAGACGGAGACCAAGCCGGCGGGTGGTGGCGGTGGTGACAGCGGCGGCTGCGACGAAGTGTCGTGCGTGCTGAACAACTATGAAGGCGCGTGCTGCGCGAAGTTCAAGAAGGGCGGCAAGCCGAGCGGCGGTGGTGGTGGCGGCGGTGGTGGCGGTGGCGGCGCGAAGAGCGATCTTCCCGACAGCCTCGATCGCGCGATGATTTCGAACGGCATTGCTGCCGTGAAGGCGCGCGTCACGACGTGCGGCGACAAGTCGCCCGCCAAGGGCAAGGTCAAGGTGAAGGTGCAGGTCAGCGGCGACGGCAGGGTCACGGGCGTCTCGGTCGAGACGACGCCGGATCCGGCGCTCGGCGCGTGCGTGTCGGCTGCGGTGAACAAGGCGTCGTTCGCCAAGACGCAGCACGGCGGTTCGTTCAGCTATCCGTTCGTCTTCTAGGAACGACCGCGATTCGCGACAAAGGCGGCTCTTTTCGAGTCGCTCTTTGTTTTTCGCGTCGCCGGTCGCCGCAACGGCTATGCGTCTTGCCGGCACGACTGGCTAGTGGCGTTGCGCGCAGGTTCTAACAGCATGCGAAACGCCAACTCTGCGATTGGATCCGCAGCGTTGGATCTGGGGTCTGGTGGCATGGATCGCGCAGTTGCCGGCCGCCATCATGCGCATCAGCCTTGTAACTGTTCTGACCAGTCTTCCGCTGTTCATCGCGGCGTGTGCCGGCGGCGAAGATGGTCCGACCCCGTACGACGACGACTACGGCATCACGAGCGGCAACATCAACGAGGGCGCGCCCGACAACGATTCGCTGCCCGACGACAACAAGGCCGACGCGCAGTATCCGGATCAATACGAGCTACCGAAGGCAGAGCAGTCCGTGGTGAAGAGCCAGGGCAGCCGCGGCGTGTGCTCGATCTTCGCGGCGACCGCGGTCGTCGAGAACCTCTACCTCAAGGCTGGCATGCCGACGGTCGACGTCGACTTCAGCGAGCAGTACATGCAGTGGTCGGTGAAGAACCAGGTCGGCGCGTTCCGCAACACGGAAGGCAGCAACGTCGATTCGAACCTCCAAGCGGTCGTGCGCTACGGCGGCATCAAGGAAGCGGCGTGGGCGTACGAGTCGTTCCCGTGGAGCGCCGCGAATGATCCGGCGTGCACCGGCGGCGAGAACCTGCCGACGAAGTGCTACACGAACGGCGAGCCGCCGCAGTCGGCACTCGACGCGCAGAAGTTCAAGCTGCCGTCGTCGCGCTGGATCAACACGAACTCGATCAAGGCGCACCTGACCACGAAGAAGACCGGCGTCGGCGTCGGCATGACGTTCTTCTATCAGTCGTGGAACCACCGCCGCTCGACGCTGCCCGTCGACGCGGACCTGTGGCGCCAGGGCGTCGTCACGTACCCGAACGCCGACGACAAGACGGCGTCGCTGATGCAGCGCGCGGGTCACGCGATCGAGATCATCGGTTGGGACGACACCAAGGAAGTCGTGATGCGTGACAAGGACGGTCATCCCGTCCTCGACACGAACGGTCAGCCGAAGAAGGAGAAGGGCTTCTGGCTGTTCAAGAACTCGTGGGGCACGGCGTCGTTCGGCGTCGATCACCCGTACGGCGCTGGCTACGGCTGGCTGTCGATGAAGTACGTCGCGGAGTACGGCTCTGCGGTGGTCGCGGAAGTTCCGTCGCTCGCGCCCGCGCGCGAAGTGTGTGACGACGCGCCGAAGGCCGACGAGGACGGCGACGGCAAGGCGAACTGCGACGATACGGACTGCGCGATGCATCCGAGCTGCACGTCGAGCGGCGGCATGGCGCACACGTACACGGCGTCGCCGAATGCGTCGATTCCTGACAACAGCCCGACCGGTGCATCGAGCGCCATCAACGTCAGCGACAGCGGCACGATCGTCGACGTCAAGGTGACCACCGACATCACGCACAGCTACCGCGGCGACCTCAAGGTCACGCTCAGCCACGGCGCGACGTCGCAAGTGATCGTCGACGGCGTCGGCGGCTCGGCGGATGACCTCAAGCAGACGTTCACCGTTACGGGTTTCTCGGGCGAGTTGTCCGGAGCGTGGACGCTGAAGGTCGAGGACACCGCGTCGCAAGACGTCGGTACGCTGAACGGCTGGACGCTCGAAGTCACGTCGCGCTAATCGCGCTACCATCGGCGGATGCTGCTCGCCCAGCTCGTCGAAGCTAGCGATCAGGTCGCGCAGGTTCCTGGGCGGCTGAAGAAGATCGAGCTGATCGCGACGTGTCTGCGCAACATGGGCAGCGACGAGCGCGCGATCGGTTCGCGCTATCTCGCCGCGCAGCTGCCGCAGAAGACCGGCATCGGCTACGCGACCGTCAGCGAAGTGATGAAGCAGGCGTCCTCGGCGGTCGCGCCGTGGCTGACGCTTGGCGAGGTCGACCGCCGGTTCACCGCGATGGCCGACCTCCGCGGTGCGGGTTCGGCGACGCAACGCAAGGAACACCTCGGCGCCTTACTCGCGCTCGCGACGCTGCAGGAGCAGAAGTTCCTCGCCGGGCTGGTGGTCGGTGAAGTACGGCATGGCGCACTCGATGGCATCGTCGTCGAGGCGATCGCGAAAGCGGCCGAACTGCCGGCCGATTCGGTGCGGCGCGCGTACATGCTCGCCGGCGATCTCGGCGAAGTCGCGGCGGCGGCACTCGAAGGTGGCGCGGCGGAGATCGGAAGGTTCGGGCTGTCGCTGTTCCGGCCGATCCTGCCGATGCTCGCACAGACGGCCGATGATCCGGCATCGGCGCTTGCGAGCTTCGATGGTCCCGTCGCGCTCGAGCACAAGCTCGACGGGTTCCGCGTCCAGATCCACAAGGACGGCGACATCGTGCGCGCGTACTCGCGTGCGCTCAACGAGGTCACCGAGTACGTGCCCGAGGTGATCGAAGCAGCGCGCACCATGCCGGCGCGCAAGCTGATCCTCGACGCCGAGGCCATCGTGCTCGCCGCGGGCGGTAGGCCGCTGCCGTTCCAGGACACGATGAAGCGGTTCGGCAAGAAGGGCGTCGAGCTCAAGGCGAAGATGCCGCTGACGGTGTCGGTGTTCGACGCGTTGCTTGTCGACGACGACACGCTGATCGCAGAACCGGCGAAGCGACGGTTCGAGGTGGTCGGTGCGGTCGCGCCGCAACAGGCCGTGAAGCGGCTCGTGACAAACGATGTCTACGAGGCGTCGACGTTCTACGCGCAAGCGATCGCCGGCGGCCACGAAGGCGTGATGGCGAAGGCGCTCGATGCGCCGTACGACGCCGGCAATCGCGGTGCGTCGTGGCTGAAGATCAAGAAGATCCATCGCCTCGATCTCGTCGTGCTCGCGGCCGAGTGGGGCAGCGGCCGCCGCAAAGGCTGGCTCTCGAACATTCACCTCGGCGCGCGTGATCCGGCGAGCGGCGAGCTCATCATGCTCGGCAAGACGTTCAAGGGCATGACCGACGAGATGCTCAAGTGGCAAACCGCTGAGTTCCTCGCGCGCGAAGTCGATCGCGACGGTCACATCGTCTTCGTGCGGCCCGAGCTCGTCGTCGAGATCGCGTTCAACGACGTTCAGCGCTCGCCGCGTTATCCCGCCGGGCTCGCGCTGCGTCTCGCGCGTGTCGTGCGCTACCGAAACGACAAGACCGCGGCCGAGGCGGATACGATCGATGCCGTGCGTGCGATCGCAATCACCGACGGCGTGCTGCCCGCGTGAGCGACGATCCTAGACGCGGCGCAGTGAATCACCGCGCCGAGCGATGCCGCCGCGAACGATGCGCGCGTTGACGCCGCGCAGGCGGAGCTCGCGGCCCACGCCGCTGTTCACCCACTTCGTGGCGTCGGAACCAAACCGCGCCGTGAACTTGTCGCAACCGGTGTGTGGCGTGGCGCTGATCTCGACGAGTGCGGTGCCGAGCTGCAGCTGCGTGCCGGCGGGCAGGTTCGTTGCCGACAGATCCATATCGACGAAGAACTGATCGCCCGCGAGCGGCCAACGATCGCGGTCGGCAAGGGCTGCAATCGCACGCACGCTCATCAGCGTCAGTTGCTGTTCGGGATTGGCGCTGCCATCCGGCGTGCGCTTGCTGCCGCGCTCGAGCCAGTTGTCGCCGACGAGACCGCGTGAGACATCGAGCTCCGCTTCTTCGACGATGTCGCGAGCTTCCTTTGTCGGTCGCCGCACGATCAATTCGATCGTCCCTGCGAGGCGCGGCGCGGCGCGCACGTGATCGAGACAGGCGTCGAGCGCGGCAAGCGTACGCATCACCCTATGATGCCGCGAGAATCCCGACCGTCTCGTCTGTCCCAGCGACTAAATGGGGACTGTCACGTCCGCTGGGCCTCGAGCTGGATCGCGCTGGTCAGCGACAGCTTTTGCGCCGACGGCATGAACGAGGCATGGACCGCGTTCTCGGCCGCGGTCGCGATTTCCTTCGCGGTCAGGTCGAGCGCAGCGGCGGTCTGCCGGTAGTTCTCGCCGATGTAGCCACCAAAGTAGGCCGGGTCGTCGCTGTTGATCGTGACGAGCACGCCCTTGCGGAGCATGCGCGCGAAGTTGTGGTCGCGCAGATCCTTCACCACGCGCAGCTTCAAGTTCGACAGCGGACACACGGTGAGCGGAATCTGCTTCTTGATCAGCTCGTCGACGAGCGCTTTGTCTTCTTCGCAGCGCACGCCGTGATCGATGCGCTCGACGAACAATAAATCCAGTGCCTCGCGGATGTACGCGGCAGGGCCTTCTTCGCCGGCGTGAGCAACCGTGCGCAGGCCGTACTCGCGCGCTTGCTTGAACACGCGCTCGAACTTGCTCGGCGGGTTGCCTTGCTCGCCGGAGTCGAGACCGACGCCGACGATCTCGCCCTTGAACGGCATGACCTCGGCGAGCGTCTTGAACGCGTCCTCCTCGGAGAGATGGCGCAAGAAGCACATGATGAGCTGCGAGCTGATGTCGTAGCGCTTGTGTGCGTCCGCCATCGCATCGCGCAGGCCGCCGATCACGACCTCCATCGGAACGCCGCGCGCGGTGTGCGTTTGCGGATCGAAGAACAGCTCGGCGTGGACAACGCGGTCAGCGTGAGCGCGCGTGAAGTACGCCATCGCGAGCGCGTAGAAATCCTGGCGATCGCGGAGCACCGCGCAACCGGCGTAGTAGAGATCGAGAAACGACTGCAGGTCGCTGAAGTTGTACGCAGCGCGCACAGCATCGACCGACGCGTACGGCAGCGCGACGCCGTGCTTCGCGGCGAGGCTGAACATCATCTCCGGCTCGAGCGTGCCTTCGATGTGAAGGTGGAGCTCGACCTTCGGCAACGCGCGAATCAGTCGTTCGCGCATGGGATCCAACGGCATGGTTCCACATTATGCGATAACCCGAGCCATGGGCTCCGAGGTGACGCGCTTCGTCGGATCGATTCCCGCGCTGTATGACCGCCATCTCGGGCCGGTGTTGTTCGAGCCGTATGCCCACGACCTCGCACAGCGTGTGCCGAAGGGCGCACAGACGCTGCTCGAGATCGCAGCCGGCACGGGCAGGGTGACGCGTCAGCTGCTCGCCGTGCTGCCATCGGGCGCGGTCGCCGTCGTCACCGACCTCAACGAGCCGATGCTCGACGAAGCGAAGCAGCACATTTCCGATCCGCGCGTGCGGTGGCAAGCCGCCGACGCGATGGCGCTGCCGTTCGCCGACGGTGCATTCGACGTCGTCGCATGTCAGTTCGGCCTGATGTTCGTCCCCGACAAGCTCGTCGCGTTGCGCGAGATGCGGCGCGCTCTGCGCCCGGGCGGCACGCTGCTCGTCAGCGTGTGGGACGCGATCGAGAACAATCCCGCGACCGCGGTGCTGCACAAGCTCGCGTTCGAGACGTTTCCAAATGACCCGCCGATGTTCATGAAGACGCCGTTTTCGATGCCGGATGCGGCCGCGCTTGCGGCACTCGCGCGTGAGGCGGGTTTCTCCGACGTGCGGGTCGAGACTGTCGCCAAGACCGGCGAGGCGGAGTCCGCCGCGCACCTCGCGACCGGGTTCGTAAGGGGCAATCCGCTCTGGAATCAGCTCGTCGACCGTGGCGTCGATGCACCGGCGTTCGAGGCGGCTGTGGCGGCGGCACTGACCCGCGAATTCGGTGGGGCGCCGTGCCGCTCGGCCCTATCCGCGCATGTACTTACGGCTGTTGCCTGACCGTCTGGAATCCCGATTCTTGCTTGCTGTAGGCCCCCGTCGCGGCTAGGGTCGCTGGCCCGATGACCGAGGACGTTGCGACCCCCGAGACCCCTGCATTCAAGCTCGATTTCGATCCGGTGCCGGCGCTGGTCCAGACGCTGAACCTGCCCGCAAAGGGCGTCGCCGCGGTCATCGCGCTGCTCGAAGAAGGCAACACGGTTCCGTTCATCGCGCGCTACCGCAAGGAGCGGACCGGCGGGCTCGACGAGGTCCAGATCCGCGCGATCGAGGAGAAGCGCGAATATCTGATCGAGCTCGAGTCGCGCCGCGCCGCGATCCTCGCGTCGGTCGCCGAGCAGGGCAAGCTGACGCCCGAGTTCGAGCAGAAGCTGCGCGCTGCGACCGGCAAGGCCGAGCTCGAAGATCTGTACGCGCCGTATCGGCCGCGTCGCAAGACGCGTGCATCGGTCGCGCGCGAGCGCGGGCTCGAGCCGCTCGCCCAGAAGATCCTCGCGCAGGGCGCCGAAGGCGATCCTGCTGCCGAGGCTGCGGCATTCGTCACCGACCAGGTCGCGAATGCAGACGATGCGCTGCAAGGTGCGCGCGACATCGTCGCCGAGACGATCGCCGACACCGCCGAAGTGCGCGCGTTCGTACGCCGCGAGTTCGCCGAGCACGGCAAGCTGTCGTCGATCGTGGTGCCGGGCAAGGGCGACGAGCCGACGAAGTTCGAGCAGTACTACCAGTTCGAAGAGACGGTCAAAACCATCCCGTCGCACCGCTTCCTCGCGATCCGCCGTGGCGAGGCCGAGGGCGTGCTCCGCGCGCACGTCGCGGTCGACACCGCGAAGGTCGAGCAAGGCATCCAGCGCCTGGCAAATCTCGTCGAAGCATCGCCGTGGGCCGAGCAGATGCGGCTCGCGATCAGCGATGCGCTCAAGCGCCTGCTCGCACCGAGCGTCGAGAACGACGTCCGCGCCGAGCTCAAGACGCGCTCCGATTCAGCGGCCGTCGATATCTTCGCCGGCAACCTGCGCAATCTGCTGCTCGCAGCGCCGCTCGGCAGCGCGAGCGTGATCGGCGTCGACCCCGGCCTGCGCACCGGCTGCAAGTGCGCCGCGATCGACGCGACCGGTAAGTTCCTCGGCACGATCACGATCTACATCTCGCAAGGCGACGCGCAGCTCGCGAAGGCGAAGGACGACTTCGTCGCATTCGTGCGCGAGCACAAACCGCGCGCGATCGCGGTCGGCAACGGCACCGGAGGTCGCGAGGCTGAAGCGTTCGTCAAGAAGACGCTCGCCGACGCCGGCATGCGTGAAGGCGCTGAGGCGCCGTTCATCGTCCAGGTCAACGAAGCCGGTGCAAGCGTGTACTCCGCATCCGACCTCGCGCGCGAAGAATTCCCCGAGCTCGATCTGACGATCCGCGGCGCGATTTCGATCGCGCGTCGTCTGCAAGACCCGCTCGCCGAGCTCGTGAAGATCGAGCCGAAGTCGATCGGCGTCGGCCAGTACCAGCACGACGTGCATCAGACGCTCCTCGGCAAGAAGCTCGGCGATGTCGTCGAGTCGTGCGTGAACCACGTCGGTGTCGAGCTCAATACGGCGAGTGCTCAGTTGCTCGGCTACATCGCCGGCATCGGCAAGTCGCTCGCCAAGAAGATCGTGCTGCATCGCGACGCCAACGGCGCATTCGCGTCGCGCGCACAACTGCAGGACGTCTCGGGCCTCGGCCCTAAGGCGTTCGAGCAGGCGGCTGGCTTCTTGCGCATCCACGGCGCGGGCAATCCGCTCGACGGTTCAGCGGTGCACCCCGAGCGGTATCCACTCGTCGAGCAGATGGCCGGCGATCTCGGCGTGCCGCTCCCCGAGCTGATCGGCAACCAGGAGCTCGTCGACAAGATCGATCTCTCGAAGTACGTGCAGGGCGACGTCGGCGAGCCGACGCTGCGCGACATCGTCGCCGAGCTCGGCAAGCCCGGCCGCGATCCGCGCGCCGAGTTCGCACCGCCGAAGTTCCGCGACGACGTCACGACGATGGAGGATCTCAAGCCCGGCATGGTGCTCGAGGGCGTCGTCACGAACGTCACCGCGTTCGGCGCGTTCGTCGACATCGGCGTGCACAACGATGGTCTCGTCCACGTCAGCCAGCTCGCCGAGAAGTTCGTCAAGGATCCGTCCGAGGTCGTGAAGGTCGGCCAGAAGCTGACGGTGCGCGTGCTCGAGGTCGACAATCAGCGCAAGCGCATCGCACTGTCGGCGCGTCCGCCGGCCCCGAGGCGTGAAGGTGGTCCGCGTCAGCAGCGCGGCCCGCGCGATCAGCAGCAGGCGCAGGGCGGTGGTGGTGGCGGTGGTCCGCGTGGTCAAGGCCGTGGTGGACAAGGCCAGGGACCAGGGCAGGGCCGAGGCGGTCGGGGTCCGCGCCGCGATGATCGCGGTCCGCGCGACGAGCAACGCACCGAAGGAGCTCCGCAGGAGCAACTCGCGGGCGGTTCGCAGCCGCAACGCACTGACCAAGGCGGGCCTCGTGGCGAGCAAGGCGGCCCACGCGAGCAGCGCTTCGATCAAGGTCCGCGCGATCAAGGTGGTGGCGGTGGTGGTGGTCGTGGTCCGCGCCGCGATGACCGCGGTCCGCGCCGCGACGATCGCGGCCCGCGCGATCAGCGTTTCGATCACGGCGGCGGCGGTGGTGGTCGTGGTCCGCGCCGCGATGATCGTGGCC
>DASUFX010000432.1:0-16172 GCA_036274355.1 Kofleriaceae bacterium
CGCCCAGGGCAAGCTGCAGATCGGCGACCGCATCATCGCCACCGACGGCGTGCCGATCCTCGCTGTTGGCGAATGGTACGCGCCCGACGGCACACACTACGTCGCGGACTCGCTCACCCGTCGCGTCAACGAGAAGAAAGGCGGTCCGCTCACGCTGACCGTCGTCCGCGGCGACAAGCATGTCGACGTCACGGTGACGCCGAAGATGACGTACCTCATCCGTGACGAGGTGCCGTGGTCGACCTGGACCACCCCAACGTACTTGCTCGGCATCGCGCCGACCGTCCGCCCCGACGTGCTAGACGTCGGGCTCGGCACCGCCGTGGTGAGCGCGTTCGAGTACCCCGTCATTCAGACGAAGGTGATCGCCGGCGGGATCGCAGACATCTTCCGCGGTAAAGAAGAGGCCGACCCCGGTGGGCCCAAGCGCATCTTCGACGAGTTCGCGAAGGCGTGGGCGCTCGGTCCGATGACGGGCATCCAGCTGCTCATGGTGCTGTCGGTCTATCTCGGGATGTTCAACCTACTGCCACTACCGGCACTCGATGGCGGCCGACTCGTGTTCCTTACGTACGAGCTCGTCACGCGCCGCCGCGCCAATCCGAAGATCGAGGCCATGGTCCACATGGCCGGCATCATGATCCTCGGCGTCGTGATGATCCTGGTGACGCTGCGCGACTTCCACGTGTTCTCGTAGCGACCACAGGTAGTCAGGTTTCGCCGGGGTCGCGGGCCACGCCTGCGTAGCCGCGCTAAGGTCGGCCCGTGATCGCCGCCGACACCCTGGATCGGATTCCTACCGAGCCGGGCGTCTACTTGTTCAAGGACGCCCGCGGCGTCGTGATCTATGTCGGCAAGGCGAAGAACCTCCGCTCGCGTGTGCGGCAGTACTTCCGCGAAGGCGGCGACGAGCGCTTCTTCATCGCCGCCGGGTTCTTCGAGAAGGCGGTCGCCGACGTCGAAACGATCGTCGTCAATTCCTCGAAGGAGGCACTGCTCCTCGAGAACCACCTGATCAAGAAGCATCAGCCGAAGTTCAACGTCAAGCTACGCGACGACAAGCAGTACCTCGTGCTGCGCCTCGTCGATCCGAAGCCACCGGCGATGGACGATGGCGCCACGCGGCCGAAGCGCGACGTGTTCCCGCGCGTCGAGGTCGTCCGCAACATCCGCGACGACGGCGCGAACTACTTCGGCCCGTATCACTCGGCGACATCCGCGCGCGAGACGCTGCGCACCCTCAACCGTCACTTCCAGCTTCGCACCTGTACCGATCACGTGCTCGAGACGCGCGGCCGACCGTGCCTGCAATATCAGATCAAGCGCTGCTCGGGGCCGTGTGCGATCGACGTGCCGCCGGCTGCGTACGGCGAACAGGTCGAGGACGTGAAGATGTTCCTCGCCGGCAAGAGCGTCGAGCTGGTGACGCGGCTCCGCGCACGTATGGAGCGCCGCGCCGAGCGCGAGGACTTCGAGGTCGCAGCGGTGCTGCGTGATTCGATCGCCGCGGTCGAGCGCACGCTTGCGAAGCAGCACATCGTGCAGGACGACTTCGTCGATCAGGACGTGTGGGGCCTGTATCGCGAAGCCGATACCGTCGAGGTCGTCGTGCTGTTCGTGCGCGCAGGCAAGCTCGTCGGCCGTCGCGCGTTCAGCCAGAAGGATCAGGAGCTGCCTGACGCGGCGGTGATCGCCGAGTACGTGCAGCAGTACTACGCCACTGGCACGTACATCCCGGACGAAATCGTGGTCGGCGTCGAAGTCGAGGACGGCCCGGTGCTCGTCGAGT
The DNA here is from genome assembly GCA_036274355.1 of Kofleriaceae bacterium. GTDB lineage: Bacteria > Myxococcota_A > Polyangia > Haliangiales > Haliangiaceae > JABFXX01. The sequence goes on from DASUFX010000432.1 coordinate 1,790, forward strand.
GGCTATCCGTCGTGCGCGGCAGGAAAGTGAAGCTCGTCGAACCGCGACGCGGCATTCGTGCGCGCCTCGTCGAGCTCGCGGATCGCAACGCGGCGGCTTCGGCTGCATCGCGCAAGAATAAGACCGAAGACATCGATGCGAAGCTGCAGAAGGTCGCCGATCGGCTCGGCCTCGGGCGGCCACCGCGTCGCATCGAGTGCTTCGATATCGCGCACATTCAAGGCAGCGAGACCGTCGCGTCGATGGTGACGTTCATCGACGGCGTGCCGGCGAAGGGCCTCTATCGCAAGTTCAAGCTGCGCTCGGTCGACAACAACGACTTCGCTGCAATGTACGAAGTGCTGACGCGCCGGTTCAAGCGCACGCTCGGCGATGATCCGGCGTGGGCGCGCCCCGACTTGCTCGTCATCGACGGTGGCAAAGGTCAGCTCGGCATGGCGGTCACCGCGCTCACCGACCTCGGCGTGCCGCTCGGCGGCGACACCGGTGTCGAGGTGATCGGTCTCGCGAAAGAGCGCGAGCTCGAAGCCGGCAGCGCGCCGGATCGCATCTACCGCCGCAACGTGAAGGACTCGATTCCGTTGCGCGCGAACTCGCCCGAGCTGTTCGTGCTGGCGCGGATTCGCGACGAAGCGCACCGATTCGCGAACGCGTTCCACCGCGATCGCCGCGGCAAGGCGACGTTGCGCTCCGAGCTCGACGCGATTCCTGGCATCGGCGCGACGCGGCGCCAGCGCCTGCTCAAGCACTTCGGCAGCGTGCGCGCGATCCGGCTTGCATCGCTGGACGACCTCGCGAAGGCACCGGGGATGAATCGCAAGGCGGCACAGCAGGTCGTCGAATACTTCACCCAGGTGACCGCTGCGGAGGCGGAAGAGACGGCTCCGCGCGTCGAGCCGGTCTACGAGGGCGACGAATCCGATCGCACCGAATCAGCCGAGGGTGCGGGGCAGCCACAGCCGGAACGTGGTGCCGCGCCCGAGCACTGACTCGGCGACGACCGAGCCGCCGTGCCGGCGCACGATGCTGTGAATCATCGCGAGGCCGAGACCGGTGCCTTTGCCCGGCGGTTTCGTCGTGAAGAACGGCTCGAACGCGCGTGCGAGCGTGACGTCGTCCATGCCGGCGCCGGTATCGGTGACGACGAGCTCGATGTAATCGCCCTTCGTGGGCAGGTGATGTGTTGCCGCCTGCGCGCGATCGAAGCCGACCTCGCGCGCGTACAGGCGGAGCGTGCCGCCGTCTGGCATCGCGTCGCGCGCGTTGAGCATGAGGTTGACGAGCACCTGCTGCAGCTCTTCTTGCGAGCCACGCATCGCGAGATCGGGACCGACGTCGACCGAGATCTCGATGTTCTGCAGCTGGCGGCGCATCATCGCAGCGGTGCGCTGGACGAGCGCATCGAGTAGCACGGTCTCGAACTCGAGTGGCTCCGTGCGGCCGAGTCGCAACAGCCGGCGCGCGAGCAGCGAGGCCGAGCTCGCGGCGGATTTCATCTCGCCGATCATCTCGAGCAGGTCGCTATTCGCCGGCAGCTTGCGCTCGAGCAGACCGATCGAGCCGAGGATCACGGCGAGCGCGTTGTTGAAGTCGTGTGCCATGCCGCCAGCGAGCGCGCCCATCGCCTCAAGCCGCTGGAGCTGATGCATGCGGTCTTCGAGCTCGTCGTGATGCGCGAACACGAAGATCGTCGTGCCGAGCTGCACTCGATCGCCGACATGCATCGTCGCCTTACCCTCGATATGCACGCCGTTGATCCATGTCCCGTTCTGGCTTCCGAGATCCTCGAGCAGATATTCGCTGCCGATCATCGACAGGCTCGCGTGCTGGCGCGAGATGTCTGCGCCACGCAACGCGACGTCGACGCCGTGCCCGCGACCGATCACCGTCGGCATCTTCTGGATGCGAAACGACCGACCGAGATCAGCACCGGCGACGCAGACAAGCCGCACGGGCGACGTCGCGTGGCGGTTCGTCGGCTCGTCGTTGACGGGGAACGCGCCGACGATGCCACTGACGTCGGTGGTTCCATCGTCGTCGCGGTCGCGCATCAATCCCACGGTATCCCGTCGAAGATGCTCACTCGGGAGGTCGTGGGGTAACGCTGCGTTAGTTCCACCCGATCGGGTACTGAAAACCCGAACCTTCGCGGCAAGCGCTGATGCGCCTACATCCGATGCATCGACGATCGTCGTTCTCGAGTGGGCGAGACGATCGGTCACTGATCGATCTGCATCCTCGATGCGCGAACAAGGCACCGAGATCGATCACGGCGGCATCAAGTGCTGTCGCAGCGTCGCAGCCGTCGCAGCCAGTCGCAGTAATCAACGGGTCGCGCGTTGCTTACTTCGTCGCCAAAGATTCCGATTTTCGACGGTGGATTTTGGAATTCACGACCACCATATAATGGTCAGTCACGCGAGTTGTTCCTGCGTGTTCATGCCTAGGAGGGTTGTCGTGAAGCTCGCTGCAAGCATGTTTTGTGTCGCTGCGCTCTCGCTCGCCGCATGTGCCGATGTCGAGACCTACGGTGGTGGTCAAGGCCCAGGCATCACCTCGTCGAAGATCGCTGACCAAGAATTCGATCGGCTCGTGAAGCAGTTCGATCCGTCGCAGGTGACGGACAACGCGCAGAAGCTCGGCGGCCTCGAGCCCGCAGACACCGTGTGCGAGGGCTGCGTGATGCAGGCCTATAGGGTCGTCGACCTGAACGCCGGCATCGACGAGGTTCGCATCGTCAAAGACGGCGGCGTGCAGGTCTGCAAGATCTTCCTCGACCAGGGAGCGGTCATCTTCGACGAGTGCGGCTTGTCTCGCCTGTAATTGCCGAAGTCCGCCGGGCTCTACGTGGCACGCGCCACGGCGCGCCGGTGCGATACAATGCAACGCTGGGGGCAATGAGTAGCTTTCGCGTTGCATTACTCGTGATGGTGGTGGGCTGCAATTCGTCAGGCGGCAGTCATGACTGGGTGCCGCCCGACATCGACGAACAACAAACGCTCGATCGAATCGGCTCCGCCGCGTACGGCAAGCTCTGCGACGCGTTCGCGGACTACGTGCACGACCAGTATCGATCGAACTACCTCGTCAAGGCCGCGTGCACGGCGCACGCGCTCGAGACGACGATGGATGCAGTCGCGTGCGGCGACGCGGTCAACATGTGCCTCGACACGTTGCCACCGGTCGTCGATCAGCAGCTGAACCAGATCCTCGCGCAGGCGAGCTGTCCCGCCGCCAACATCGATCCGACGCTGTGCTCCGCGCCAGTCAGCGCGCTCACCGCGTGCCTCGATGCGCTCGGCGAAAAAGTCGACGAGCTCGAGCTCTCGGCGACGTGCGCCGCGTTTGGTTCACCAGTGCCGCAAGACTGGTGGATCATCGACGAGCCCGCCGAATGCGCGGCGCTCCGCTCGGGCTGCTAGCTCCGGCGAAGCGTCGTCGCGCGCTTCCAGTGTGCGAGCAGTTCCTTGTGGCGCGGATGTTTGTCGACGGCCTGACGCACGCACTCGCGCGACATGAACCGCGCGTGGCGGCGAATGAATGCCTCGACGCGCGTCGGCTCCGCGCGTGACAGCTCGCGGAGTACCCAGCCGACAGCCGTCTGATCGACGCGCTCGGGCGACCACACGACTGCCGAGCACAGCGTGAAGATCAGCTGCGTCAGGTTTGGCAACGCGGCATCGCCTTGAGGTGCGAGCGCGGTGAACGCGACGCACGCGGCGCGGCGTTGCCACATGTTGTCGGCAGCGCGCCAGCTCGCGAGCGCGCGGGCGACTTCCTCGCGACCACGCACGCTGAGCAGCATCGTGCCGAGCACCTTGACGGCAAACCAATCGACGACGCTGCCGTCGGCGAGCGCGCCCGATGCGAATAGCGCTTCGAGCGTGGGCACGTCGGCCGCGCGCAGATGATCCGCGAGCAGCTCGTGCAGCACGATCACTCCCGCGAGCTTGGTGTCCGTCTCTGTCTGCTCGAGCAATGCGAGCGCGATGCGTTTGCCGACCGCGGTCGGATGCTCGGCCAGGCCCTGCTCCCGCCACCAGCGCAGCACGCACGTGCGCAAAGCGGTCGTCTGGCGATGGGCGACGCGGCGGCTCAGATCCGCGACCGGATCGAGAGCCGGACGCGATTTGGGCGCCATCCTTCCACGGTGCCTGAAGACTACTCAGTGCGTCTGCGTAGAAAATCTTGGGCCGTCATGTGCTCCCATGTAGGATAATGTGTCCCAGGGAGTTTTGTTCGGAGACCCATGTCCAAGAACCGAAAGATTTCGAGCGCATCGGGGAGCGGGACGGATCGGCGCAGCGAGGTGTTTGGCGTGATCGGGCTCGGGGCTGGGTTGTTCCTGCTCATCGCCATGGTTTCGCTGCAGGCCCACGCGCTCGTGATGGGTCCGTTCGGCCGTTCGATGGCAGGTCTGTTCTACGGCATCGCCGGCGTGTGTGGCTACTTGTTGATCGCGGTCGCCGTCGTCGCTGCGATCCGCACGCTGCTCGGTCGCGAGCCGGTGATGCCGGTGACGGTCGCCGCGGGCACGCTGCTCGGTGTCGTCTCACTCGCGACGCTCATCCATCTCATCGCGCCGGGCTATCGCGTGCTCGGTCATGGTCCGGGCGGTGCGCTCGGTGAGCACCTCGCCGAGATCCTGCGCGCGGTGATCAGCACGGCAGGCACCGCGCTGCTCGCCGTGATCGGCCTCGTCGTCGCGGTCGTGATCGCGACGCCACTGCGCATGCGCGACGTGCTGCACGTGATCTGGGACGGCCTCTGCTTTGTCGGCGGGGGCCTGCGCACCGGCGCGTTCGCGTTCGCAACGTTCTGGGCCGATGTGTTCCGCGCGATCCTCCCCGAGAAGGGGGACCGCGACGATGATGACGACGACGTCGACGTCGAAGACGAAGACGTGCTCGAAGCGACCGACGACGAACGCGGCCCCGAGCCGATGATCATCGAGCGGACCGACAAGTCGCCGATCGAAGTCGTCGAGCTCACGCCCGAGAAGAAGAAGCGCAAGAAGGAGCCGCAGAAGACCGAAATCGATCTCGCCGTCCCCGGCCCGGCCGCCGACGAGCCCGGCACGACAGTCGCGCCCGAAGCCGCAGTCGTCATGACGGCGCCCAAGGGCAAGCGCCTCGCGAAGGGCACCGAAGCGCCGCCGATCGTCGAACCCGAGCCGACCGATCATGCCGGCCCGGTGATCTTCGAGCCGAAGTTCAAGGCGCAGGACAAGGCGACGATGGCCGCGAAGGAGAAGGCGGCCGACGCCGAGCGCCAGACGTTCATCAAGCTCGGCGAGGGCGACTACCAGTTGCCGTCGATCCAGCTGCTCAACTACGACGCGAAGGAGCAGAACTCGATCGACAAGTCCGCGATGCTCGAGCTATCCGCGAAGCTCACCCAGACGCTCGAGAACTACGGCGTCAAGGGTGACGTCGTCGCGATCCGCCCGGGCCCCGTCGTCACGATGTACGAGTTCGCGCCGGCGCCGGGCACGCGCGTCAACAAGATCGTCAACCTCACCGACGACCTCGCGCTCGCGCTCGAAGCGCTGCGCGTGCGCATCGTCGCGCCGATTCCCGGCAAGGCCGCTGTCGGCATCGAGGTTCCGAACCGCACGCGCGAGAAGGTCTTCCTCAAGGAGATCCTCGCCGACGACGTGTTCCGTAAAGGCCGCGCCAAGCTGCCGCTCGCGATCGGCAAGGACATCGAGGGCGGCCCGAGCGTCGTCGATCTCGGCCGCATGCCACACCTGCTCGTCGCCGGTACGACGGGATCGGGCAAGTCGGTCGCCGTCAACGCGATGATCACGAGCCTGCTCTATCACTGCTCGCCCGAAGACGTCCGCATGATCATGGTCGATCCGAAGATGCTCGAGCTCTCGATCTACGAGGGTGTGCCGCATCTGCTCCTCCCGGTCGTCACCGATCCGAAGAAGGCGAACCTGGCGCTGCGCTGGGCCGTCGAAGAAATGGAGCGCCGCTACGATCTGCTAGCGCAGATGGGCGTGCGCGACATCGCGACGTACAACGAAAAGGTCGTCAAGCAGCAGGCGAAGGTCGAAGCCGACAAGCTGCGCGCGGCCGCCGATGCCGCTGCAAAGGCGCTCGAAGAGGATCTCTCGAAGGTCGTCGCCGCCGACTCACCCGAAGCAGCCGACGCGCGCGAGAAGGTCGAGACCGCGCAGCACCAGCACAAGCTGCCGTACATCGTTGTCGTGATCGACGAGTTCGCCGACCTCATGATGTGCGCGCCGAAAGAAGTCGAGACCAGCGTCGCCCGCATCGCGCAGAAGGCGCGCGCCGCCGGTATCCACCTCATCCTCGCGACGCAGCGTCCGAGCGTCGACGTCATCACCGGCCTCATCAAGGCGAACTTCCCGTCGCGTATCGCGTTCTCGGTCGCGTCGAAGATCGATTCGCGCACGATTCTCGACCAGAACGGTGCCGAAGCACTGCTCGGTGCTGGCGACATGTTGTTCTCGGATCGCGGCGCGGCGCCGCAGCGTCTGCATGGCTGCTACGTCGACGAGAGCGAGATCCATCGCGTGGTCGAGTTCCTCAAGACGCAGGGCCGCCCGGTCTACAACCTCGACATCGTGAAGCCGCGTGACGAGGACGGCGAGAACGGCGACTTCGGCGGCGGCATGCCGAGCGGCAAATCCGACGACGATATGTACGACAAGGCCGTTTACATCGTGACGACGACGCGCAACGCGTCGATCTCGTGGGTGCAGCGCCAGCTCCGCATTGGCTACAACCGCGCCGCGCGTCTCGTGGAAGAGATGGAGAAGCAGGGCGTGGTGAGCCCGCCCGACCACACGAACAAGCGCGAAGTGCTCGTCGCTGCTGCGTAGCCCCGACGCACGAGTGCCCACTCACGCGTGAGCCGCTTGCGAGCTCTCTCGCACGTCAGGCGCGGCGAGCTCTCTCGCACGTCACGCGCGTTCCGCGCCACCGCTCGGCACAGCGCGAACACGCGAGCTGCACGCCGCGGTGGGGCACTCGCGCCGCCGCATGGAACGGAGTGCTCGCACCACCCACCGGCGCGGCGCTCCATGTCGTTCCGGCGCATGACTGGGCCGCCTCCCCGCTACGGCGCTTCGCCACCCCACCTGCGGCATGCATCTCGCGTTGACGAGCTGCCGAGATCGCGCCGCGCGCCGGAGGCGCTTGCGAACCCACTTTCACGGCTCGCGCGTTCGGCGCACCGCTGCTGGGCGCGAACACGCTGTCGTCGTAGTGCGCATCGATCGCTGCGGCAAGCTCCGCGATGCTGCGCTGATGCCGCGCCAAGTAACGGCTTGCCGCAACGCCGCGCCGATCGCGACGCTGCGCTGATACTGCGTCGAAGCGGTAGTACCAGCCGATACACGTTGCCGCGACGTCGCGCTGATCTCGACGCTTGCGCTCATGCCGCACCGAAACCGATTGCCGCGACGCCGCGCTCATCGCGACGCCGCGGCGAGTCGACTCGCTCTACTGCTGCGGCTGCTGCTCGTCCTTGGTGGGCTTCTTCTGCTGCTCACTCTTGGTACGGCGCTGCTGGGCCTTCTCGCGTGCCTGCTCGGCACGCTGTTTCTGCTGCTGCTGACGCTGCTGCTCGGCACGCTTGCGCTGCTCCTGCTGCTGCCGCTGCTGCTCGGCGCGGCGCTGCTCTTGCTGCTGGCGTTGTTGCTCAGCCGCCTGCTTCCGCTGCTCCTGCTGCTGGCGCTGCTGCTCGGCTGCTTGCTGGCGTTGCTGCTCAGCTGCCTGTTTCCGCTGTTCCTGCTGCTGACGCTGCTGCTCCGCGGCCTGCTGGCGCTCTTGCTGCTGGCGTTGTTGCTCGGCGCGGCGCTGCTCTTGCTGCTGGCGTTGTTGCTCAGCCGCCTGCTTCCGCTGCTCCTGCTGCTGGCGTTGCTGCTCAGCGGCCTGCTGGCGTTGCTGCTCAGCGGCCTGCTTCCGCTGCTCCTGCTGCTGACGCTGCTGTTCAGCGCGGCGCTGCTCTTGCTGTTGGCGTTGCTGTTCGGCCGCTTGCTTGCGCTGCTCCTGCTGCTGGCGCTGCTGCTCCGCTGCTTGCTGGCGTTGCTGCTGGCGCTGCTGCTCGGCCGCTTGCTTCCGCTGCTCCTGCTGCTGGCGCTGCTGCTCCGCGGCTTGCTTGCGTTGCTGCTCCTGCTGCTGGCGCTGCTGCTCTGCAGCCTGCTTCCGCTGCTCTTGCTGCTGACGCTGTTGCTCGGCGGCCTGCTGGCGCTGCTGCTCTGCGGCCTGCTTGCGCTGTTGCTCCAGTTGCCGCTGCTGCTCCGCACGCTGCTGTGCGGTTTGCGCCGAGCGCTGGCGCTGCTCGGCGGCTGCGCGCGCTTGCTCGATCCGACGCTGATCCTCCTTTAGCTTCTGCTCGGTGGCCTGCTGGCGGCGTTGGTCCGCGAGCCGCTGCTCCTCAACGCGCTTGCGCTGATCGTCGAGCACCTTGCGGCGTTGCTCTTCGGCCTGGCGACGCTCGGCTTCGAGTCGGCGTTGCTCTGCGGCCGCACGCTCGCGCGCTGCTGCGTCGGTTGCGCGGCGCTGCTGGTCGGCGAGTGCGCGTTCACGCGCTTGGATGCGCTGCTCGTTCTCGGTCACGCGGCGGCGTTGCTCGTCAAGTTGGCGTTGCTCGGCGGCGCGGCGAACGCGTTCTTGTTCGGCGAGCTGCATGCGGCGATCGATGATCGGCTGCACCGCTTGCTGGCGGCGCTGGCGCTCTTGCCATGCAGCAGTGCGCTGGTATTCACGCGCGCGCAGCTCGGCCTGGCGCCGACGGTCCGCATCGAAGCGGCCGATCGCCGCGAGGTCGACGCGTTCGCGATGCTCGGGCACGCGATAGCGCTGCCAGTAGTCCCGACTCGGACCGGCGACCCATTGGCGATCGCGATAGCGCTCGTACCGCCAGATCGGGCGCGTCGACTCGACGTAACGATCGAAGTCGGCGCGCACGTAGAAGTTGGGCAGATTCACCGACGTCACGTACGACGGTTGCACGAAGCGCCACGACTGCTCGGGGATGTACGCCTCGTACTCGTCGTAGCCCATCGGCGCCCAGCCGACGACGTTGTCACCGACACGCCACTGGACCCACGCGGGTCCCCACTGCGTGTCGGGTCGCCAGACCCAGCGATTGCGCCAGACCCAACGACCGTAGTGATCGGTCGCCCAGCCGAACGGATCGCCCGAGACCCAGGTGAAGCCGAAGTCGGCATTCACCCAGCGCCCGTTCGAGTATGGAATGTAGTTGGCCTGCTGCGGCGCGAAGACGTAGCCGTAGTCGGGATCGTCGTACCACTGACCGTACGGCTCGAGCTGCTGGTAGAAGACCGCGACGTTCGGAACTTCGCTGCCAGCTGGCGCCGTGTTGACGTCGACGTATTGCGGACCGACGTCGTAATCGTAGGCGTAGTCGGGTTCGGCCGGCATCGCCGACGCGGATGGCGCGGCAGGCGACGCCGATCGTGGCGCAGCCGGAGCTGGCGCTGGAACCTCAGGTGATGGCTCGGTGGGCGCGAGCGCCCCGCCGGGCGCATACGCCTGCGAATCATAGGGCACCTGCGCAGCGGGAGGCGAAGAGCTCCTCGTACATGCGACGAGGAGCGAACAAGCTAACCAATGTTGGACACGCATAGATGACTCCGTTCGCGACAATTCTGCGTCGGAGTCATGCAGGCCCTACGCCTGTCTACAGATAGCGAAATCGCGTGCGAACAACTGCTACTGCGATTCCCACGCGCGATACGCGTTGTACCAGCTCACGTAGCGGTCGATGTGATTTCCCGTCGACACCATGTGCCAGCGGTTCGCATACGACCTGCGCAGCGAGCCCGCGTTGTAGGCGGCGGCGATCTTCGGTGGATCGCGATGGTGCTGGTTACGCTGGTAGCTCGAGCCGATGTACTTCGCACCGACGCGGAACGAGTAGTCGGGGCTCGAGTGCATGCGCGACTTGCAGGTCGCGCGCGAGCCACCCATCAGCGCCGCGCACGTCGAACCGGTGACCTGCATCGGTCCCGACGAGAGACCGTCGGACGAGCCCGACGGGTTCGTGCAGTTCGATTCGGTGAGCGCCGTCGCGGCGACCGACGCGCGAGAGATCTTGTAGTAGTCGGCCCACCTGCGGATCGACGCGCCGTAGCGGTTCATGCACCCACGCACCGACGTGACCGAGCCGGACGGCGTGCCGCTGTGCAGACGCACACGCTGGTTTAGGACGCGCCACTGAATGCCGCCGAAGGCGCTGTGATAGCCGCGATCGGCGTCGAGGTAACCGCGACCAGCTGCTTCGAGCTGACCGAGGTCATCGGGCTCATCCGGCAGCTCGCCGGTCGACAGCTCCTCGTCGATCTCGGCGACCGGCAGCTCGGTGACGACGTAGATCGTGCGGCTCTCGGTCGCGAGCGTCTCGCCGCCTTTGTCGAGCAGTGTCGCCTCGATCACGTGCGCGCCGGTTTTGGTGAAGACGGTCGTCCACCGCCACACGTCATCGCGCTTGCAGTCCTCGTCGGGCTGCGAAGGATCGCACACCGCGAGCTCCGCGCCGTCGACCGTGAACCGCACCGATTGGGCATCGGGATTGTCGCTCGCGACGGCAAGCTCCACCGCATCGCCGATCGGCGCCGGTCCCTCCTCCATCGGCGCGACCCATTCGAAATCCGGGTCGCCATCAGCGGCGCAACCAACCAATAACAAGAGCGTGAGTGAAAGTCCCCGTTTCATCAACGCGCCGCTCGAGCACGTGGCGTGCCGATCATGCGGCTTGTAAGCGTGGAGAATGTGCTGTGCGTGAATACGACTTGCGCATCACAGGTTGCGACCGATCGGTTGCGGTCGGTCGCGCTGTCCTCAGCTGCCGGCGAGGAACATGAAATAGAACTCGGGCGGATTCGCGATGTCCATGTCGTGCTGGCAGTCGGGGCACTTCATCGCTGGCGCGCGCAGCTTCGCGAGATCCGAACCGTGCGTGCGGACATCGAGCAGCATGCGGTGTTCTTGATCGCAGTCGTCGCACACGTACGCCGCGAAGAACGACGTCACCATCGACACGCCCCGCGCTGCGGGCATGATGTTCAGCTGGTGCACGACAGGTTCGGCGACGCGGCGAAGCTCGATCGCGATACCTGCACTCTGCGCGGCCTGCTGCATGCGGATCCAGTCGCGGATGCCGAGCGAGTTGATGAACGTGACCCCGCCGAGATCGATAACGAGCTGCTTGTCCTTGGCGTGCTCGAGCAGACGAGCGAGGTCCGCGTGCTCGTCGATCATACCGGCGAGCGTCAGGTGATTCCCCCTGACCTCGGAGGTCAACCGCGCATGCATGTGGAGATCTTACGCTAGGCTGGAGGGCGTGCGGGCCACTTGGCTCACTGACATTCACCTGAATTTCATGCGCCCTCTGGCGCTGAAGGCGTTCTACGAACGGGTACGTCAGGAGCGCCCCGAGGTCCTGCTCGTGACCGGAGACATCGGGGAGGCGGACTCGGTGGGGCGGTTCGTCGGCGAGCTCGGCGCGATCGCGCCCGTCTATTACGTGCTCGGCAACCACGACTACTACCGGTCGAGCATCCAGGCCGTGCGCGATCGCCTACCCGCCGGCTGGCTGCCCGCGATGCAGCCGGTCCGGCTCACCGAGCGCACCGTCATGCTCGGCATCGACGGCTGGGGCGACGCACGCTGCGGCGATTTGCACTCGCAGATCCAGCTCTCGGACTGGCAGCTGATCGACGACTTCGCGCCGGTCCGCTACGACCGTGCCGAACGCATCGCGTTGCTCGAGGACCTCGGCACTACCGAAGCGTTTGCGCTCGGCGAGCTACTTGCGCGCGCACCTGCAAGCGACGCACTGCTCGTGCTCACCCACGTGCCACCGTTCCCGGAAGCATGCGTCTACGCGGGCGCACAATCGGAGCCGGCGTGGTTGCCATGGTTCACATGCATCGCGACCGGCGAGGTGCTCGCGGAGTACGCGCGCGCCCACCCGCAGAAGCAGATCACGGTGCTGTGCGGCCACTCGCACGGCAGGAGCGTGTGCCGACCCGAGCCAAACCTCGAGGTGCGCACCGGCGGCTGGGCGCCTGGCGAGGACGAGTACGGCAATCCGATCGTCCAGGCGACGCTCGAGCTCTAATCGCCGGCGACGGCTCGCGGCGTACGCCGCAATCCACGCAACCGGTACAAGCACTCGCGCGCCTGCGTGACCGAGCTGCTCGCAGCTTCGTCGCTCTGCACCTCGGGCATCGGTCGCTTCTCGAGCCGATCGATCGCAGCGAACATCGAATCGACACACGCGATCGTGCGGCACGCGCACGCGCGACCGGCCAGCTCGGCAGACACCTTCTGCCAGCTCGTGACGTCGAAGCGCAGCGGCGCATCGAGCTTCGGATCGACATCGGCTTCGACATCGTACGTCCACGCCGGTTCGTCGAGTCGCGGCGGGCACGTCTGGCCGAGTGTCTCGCACGCCTCGAGCGACGCGATGAAGCGCTGGCGCACCGCGAGATCAGCGTTGGCGGTCTGTACCTGATCGTAGTCGCCCTTGTCCTCGAGATCGTGGACGCGCTGCTCTGCGGAGCTCGCGGCAGTGCGCTCTGTGATCAAGGCATTGTGCAGGTCCGACTTGTCGTAGGTCGGCTTGAAGTCGTCGTCGGCAAGGGTTCCGGCCGGGTGATAGGTCACCTGGTCGCCATTCCCCTGAGCGCTCCCGGTCTTGCATGCAGTAAGTGCCAGCAAGAGTGCGAGCCATCTCATCCCGACTAAGGTAACTGAGCACAAGCCGTGCTACCACCATGCAACTGCACGAGACTCATGGTTTCTCATCCATGAATCGCCAGCAACCCCACGCGTCAAAACACCGTGGCGCTTGTTTGGCGCCCTTCGGAGCCTGAATCAATGATCGACATCATCGGAATCCTCACTCGCACGTGGTTGGGCGTGCATGCACCGGCAGCTGCGCAGCACGTCGCGGCGGCGCCGATCGTCATGACGCCCGCGGCAGGTTCGGCGGCGACGGCAGCCACCGCGCCGAACGCGTCGACCACGGTCGATAACGTCCAGAAGTTCTACGCGGGCATCAAGCAGGTCACCGCGCAATTCCGCCAGACCGTCACGAACAGCACGTTCGGCTCGACCAAGAAGAGCGACGGCACGGTGTGGCTGATGAAGCCCGGCAAGATGCGCTGGGACTACGTCGAGAAGAAGAAGGACAAGGTCCAGGTCTCGAAGAGCTTCATCTCGAACGGCAAGTACCTCTATGTCGTCGAGCACGGCAACAAGCAGGTCGTGAAGAAGAACCTCGAGAACGACTTGATGCCGGTCGCGGTCACGTTCCTCTATGGCAAGGGCGACCTCAAGGCAGAGTTCGACGCCGAGATCGACAAGAGCGGCAAGTACGGCGGCAAAGGCGACATCGTGCTGAAGATGACGCCGAAGAAACCGTCGGCGCAGTACAAGAACCTCTACCTCGTCGTCGCGCCGGATAACTTCCGCGTCAAGCAGTCGGTCATCATCGACTCGTCGAACAACCTGAACCAGTTCGAGTTCTTCAAGCCGGACTTCGAGAAGGAACAGAAGGAATCGATCTTCGAGTTCGACGAGCGCAGCGTGAAGAACTACCGCATCATCGATGCGGACCAGCAGCAACAAGGCAGCGGCGCCCCCGCCGCACTGCCGCCGGCGACGAAGTAGCGCACCCGCTCGCGCGCAGGTAACGTCGCGCGGTGGATTACGTCCAGGCGAACGGCCTGCGCTTCGCGTACCTGAGCGCGGGCAGTGGCCCGCTCGTGCTGCTCGTGCACGGCTTCCCGGACACCGCGCACACGTGGGACCACGCGTTGCCGAAGATCGCGGCTGCGGGCTACCGCGCGGTCGCACCGTTCACGCGCGGCTATCATCCGACCGAGATTCCGGCCGCGGGCGCCTACGATAGCGACACGCTCGGCCGCGACGTGCTCGCATTGATCGAAGCACTCGGCGAGCAGCAAGCGATCGTGATCGGCCACGATTGGGGCGCGAGCGCTGCGTACGCAGCGGCAGGTCTCGCGCCGGAGCGCGTGAAGCTGCTCGTCACGCTCGCGGTTCCGCATCCGAAGTCACTCAAGCCAACGCCGAAGCTCCTGTGGACGTTGCGCCATTTCTTCACACTGCGTGGCAAGCGCGCCGCCGACAAGCTGCGCGCGAACAACTTCGCGTATCTCGACGAGCTCGTGCGCCGGTGGTCGCCAGCGTGGAAGGACATCCCGGCGAACGAGACCGAAGCGGTGAAGGCCGCGTTTCGCGAACCCGGTTGCGCCGAAGCAGCGTGCGCGTACTACGCGGCGCTCGGCGCGCGGTTGCCCGCATCACAGCGGAAACCGATCGGCGTGCCGACCGTCTCGTTCGCCGGCGAGCAC
>DASUFX010000433.1:0-5328 GCA_036274355.1 Kofleriaceae bacterium
CTTCGTGCGCGTGGTTTGCCCGTCGGCGCCGCCACGCAACACGAGCGCGAGCGCCGCGACAGCACCTGCGCTGACTGCGCCCGTGATCACGTGGCCTCGATAGTGATCGAACCACCGCCCCACGCGCCTCAGCCACCCACCGGCCGGCGCAGCGGCGACATCTGCAGCCGGCTTGCTCACAGTTTCGCGTTCCCGATCGATGCCCTTGTCGATCTCGCGCCACAGCGCATCGAGCTTCTTCTGCGGCACCGCATCGGCGGATAGCTCGAGGTGGCCGCGCACGAGCTCACCGAGCTCGTCGACCGCTTCGACTTTGCGACGCGACGCGGGATCGCGCAGCAGCTCTTCGAGCTCGCGCTCGTCTGCCTCGCCATCGGCGAGCGCCATCAGATCGATGTCGCGCGGTTTCATCCGCGACTCCCCGACGCTGCGGCGTCTTCTTCGCTCGAGCCAGGTTCCTGATCGTTGGCGACGGTCTTGTCGAATAGATCAGCGAGCCGCTTCTGCATGTTCTTTCGTGCGTGGAACAGGCGCGACATGATCGTGCCCTTCGAGCAGTTCATCGCCTGCGCCATTTCCTCGTACGACATGCCTTCGAGCTCGCGCATGACGAGCACCGACCGGTGGTTCTCGGACAGCTCGGCGAGCGCCTGGTCGATCCGCGCGCGGATCTCCTTGTCCATCAGCGCGCGGCCGGGATTACCGCCAAGCATCTTTGGCAACAACGTATCGTCCCCCGCGGCGCCCTCCTCGAGGTGCGTCTCGTCCAGCTCGACGGGCTTGGCCCGGCGATGCTTGCGAAGGTGGTCGATTGCCAGGTTCATGACGATCCGATACAGCCAGGTGTAGAAGCTGGAGTTGCCTTCGAACTTGTCTAAGTATTTGTGAGCCTTGATGAAAGCGTCTTGGACGACGTCTAAGGCATCGTCCTGATTGCGGAGCACGCCAAATGCGAGCGCGTACGCACGCCGGTGGTAGCGCTCGAATAGCGTGCGAAATGCTTCGCGATCGCCTTTGCGTGCGGATTCAACCAGCTCGCGGTCATCGACTGGGTCACGTCCGGTGGACGCTCGCTGGCCCTCCTTATTCACGCCGCGGTCGGTTATATCACCGGAACCCCCGGTAATAAGATCGCTGTCACTCAGGCGTTAGACGAAGCCGGAGTGTCGGATCAGCCCTCAGGAGCTAAACTGACGGCTACCGCGCGGTAGGGCACACGGTGGCAGCGCCTCGCACTTCGATTTCAGGGATCTCAGGGTACCTGGCCCGCGTTCGCGCGCTGGTCTACCGCCACGAGGCGATTCGGGCGGTGCTCTATGCATTCGCGGCACTTGGCGCGCTCGCGATCGTGATGCCGGTCTTGGGCCTCGTGCTCGGGACGAGCCGGGCCACCGCGATGGCCTTGCTCGGCATCGGCGGGCTCGCCGCGATGCTCGTCGTGATCGGCGGGCTCGTGATGGGCTTCATCGCGCCGCGGCGGCGGTTCGGCCGCGACCGCGACCTCGCGCGCTGGGTCGGCACTCGCCACGCCCCGATCGCGAGTGACCTCCTCTCGTCCGTCGAGCTCGCGAACGTGCCCGCGCGTCCCGGGGCGCCGTCCGCCGAGCTGGTCGACGCGCTGATCGAATCGACCGCGAGCGAGCTCGACACGATCGAGCCCGAGACGCTGCTGCCGACGCGCGACGTTCCGAAGGCGCGCGGCTATGCGATCGGTGCCGCGGTGCTCAACATCGCGCTGCTCGTGCTGGTGCCGGCAGTGATGAAGACCGGCTGGAAGCGGCTGTTCCTGTCGCCGCCATCGCCGTACGACGGCGCGCAGCTCTCGGCGCTACCGCTCGTCGGCGATCTGCGCGCGCAGCTCGCGTACCCGGCATACAGCAAGCGCAAGGATTCGGATCTGAAGTCGTCGTCGGGTGACTTGCGCGGGTTGCCCGGTACGAAGGTCAGGCTGTCGGGGCGCATGCTGGTCCCAGCGGCGGCGGTCGAGCTCGTGATCGAGAACGGCCAAGTCGGTTCGCTCGACAATGCAAAGCACATCGCCGCGAAGCTCTCCGGCGATCAGATGACCGCGGAGCTGACGATCGATGCATCGGCGCGCTACCGCGTCGCGGTCGTGATGCCGACAGGCGAGCGCAAGATCGAACAGACGCCGCGCGCGATCGAGGCCGAGCCGGATCAAGCGCCCGCCGTGCAGCTGATGGCGCCCGCCGACGTGCTCGACGTCGCGAACCTCCGCCGCGTCGAGCTCGCGTTCGTGATCGAAGACGACTTCGGCGTGACCAGCGCCGAGCTCGTGTGGGAAGGCGGCAAGGATCGCGGCCGCAAGGCGATCCCGCTCGACGGCTCGGTGCCCGGCCGGGTGCAGGGCAAGCTGATGTGGGACATCGCGGACGTGCAGGTGCCCAGCGGCGGCAACGTTCGCTACTGGATCGAAGCGAAGGACAACGACAGCGTCACCGGCCCGAACATCGGTAAGTCGCGCGAGCTGTCGCTGCGCGTCGTGAGCCCGCGCGAGCGTCATGAGGAGACGCTCGATCGCCAGCAGGCGGTCGCGGAGAAGCTGCTGCACAACCTCGGCGGTCGGCTCGTCGGCTTCGGCGACAACCTGACCGCGCGCGAGGAGTACTCCCACGAGCTGCGCGACGCGGTGCTCGAGCTGTCGTCGATCAACGCGGCGTACGAGAAGGATCCGCACGCGTCGGACCTCATGCGCAAGGCGCTGACCCAGATGCACGATCGGTTGGATCGGTTCGCGGCCGCGGAGCAGAAGCTGTTTCCGAAAGGCGCGACGAAGGCACCCGCCGGGCGATTCGCCGCGATCGATCCGCGCGTCAACGCGCAGCTCGAAGACGACTTGCTCGTCCTCGCCGACTGGCTCGATCGCGAGCGGATGGAAGGCCTGCTCGATATCAACGACGAGATCGCCGCGCACCAGAAGCGGCTCGCCGATCTGCTCGCGCAGTACAACCGCACGAAGGACCCTCGCCTGCTCGACGAGATCGATCGCGAGATGCGCGCGCTCGACCGCTCGTACGCCGAGCTCGAGAAGCATCGCAAGGGCATGGCAGAAGACGTGCTCGATCAGTACGTGCATCGCGACGCGGTGCAGGCACAGCAAGGCACGAGCTGCATCGCCGAGGTCCGCGCGCTCGTCGCTGCGGGCAAGACGCAAGAGGCGCAGACGAAGCTCGAGCAATGCCAGCAGCAGCAGGGCAAGGGCGCGAGTGCGCTCGAGGGCTCGCTCGCGAACCTGCGTGGTGACAAGTTCGGCGAGGAGCAAAAGAAACTCGATGAAGTGATGAACGAGCTCGCCGACGTCGCAAAGGATCAGGACGACATCGCGGCGGAAGCGAATCGCATCTTCGAGTCGTATGCGCGCAAGGCCGATGACATCGCGAAGGATCACCAGCGCGAGGCGAGCAAGAAGGTCTCCGCGCTCGTCGACAAGCTGCGCAAGCGACTCGGCGCGATCAACGAAGCCGGCCTCACGCCGTTCGCGAAAGAAGAGCTCGATATCGTCGAGCGGCGGCTCAACGACGTCGAGCACATGGTCGACGACGGCGACCTTGCCGAAGCGCTCGGCATGGCGCGCCAGGCAAAGCAGAGCCTAGACACGATCGCCGGCGAGCTCGAGGCCGCCATCAACGACGATCCGAAATCGAAGTGGGCCGACGCGACGCAGGACGCACTCGACGGCATCGAGCGTACGGCGCCGGTCGCGAAGGAGCTGATCGACGAGCTGTCATCGCTGTCGCCGAAGCCGGAGCAGATCATGAGCGCCGACGATCTCAAGGCGCTCGATCGGCTGCGCCGCCGGCAAGCGATGAACCGCCAGCGCACCGACAAGCTCGGCGACCGCACGAAGCAGATGGGCGCCGATCTTCCGGGCGATGCCGCGGCGGAGCTCGGCAAGAAGCTCGGTGCAGCGTCCGAGCAGATGGGCAAAGCAGACGATCGAATGAAGGGCAAAGATCCGAGCGGCTCCCGCGAGGCCGCGCGTGCGGCAGCAGATGCACTCGCGAAGGCGCGTGATCGCGCACGCAACGCAGCTCGCCAGGCGCAAGAAGGCGCGACGAACGAGGACGAACCGATCCGCATTCCGGGTGCCGACGAGTACAAGGCGCCCGAACGGTTCCGCGAGGACCTGCAAGAAGGCTCGAAGGTGCCGGCGCCAAAGGGCTACGAGCAGATGAAGGACCAGTACTACAAGGACATCAGCAAATGACAAGGCGCGCGCTGGTCACAGCTACCGTCGCCTTGCTCGTGCTCGCGGGAACTGCGGCAGCGCGGCGCGATCGCACGGTCACCGGCGATGTGATCAAGGCGGCGCGGTTCCTCACCACGTCGCGCGTCGAGGAAGCGAAGGGGCTGCTCGACGATCTGAAGAAGCGCGCGCCCGACGCCGTCGAGGTCAAGTGGCTCGAGGCCGAGTATGCGTTCCAGACCGGCGATTACGCCGGCGCGGAGAAGCTGCTCGACAAGATTCCCGATGACGCCGTCGACGGTATGGTCGGCCAGACCAAGAAGCTCGCGGTCTCGACGCGCGCGGTGACCGAGACGTTCGTCGAGAAAAAGTCGCCGAAGGGTCACTTCATCGTGCGCTACGCATCCGGCAGTCCCGATGCCGCGATCGCCGAGCTCGCCGGCGAGGTGCTCGATACTGCGTGGGAGACCGTCGGCGATGACCTCGGGCTCAAACCGGCAGATCCGATCCGCGTCGAGATCCTCGGTGCGCCGGCGGACCTCGCGAAGCTGTCACCGCTCACCGAGTCCGAGATCGAGAAGACCGGCACGATCGCGCTGTCGAAGTACAACAAGCTGATGGTGGTGTCGCCGCGCGCGACGCTGTTCGGCTATCCGTGGATGGACACGCTGGCGCACGAGTACACGCACATCGTCGTGTCGCGACTCGCCTATGACTCGGTGCCGGTCTGGCTGCAAGAAGGCATCGCGCGGTTCGAGCAGACGCGCTGGCGGCGACCGCCGGAGGTCGTGCTCAACGCGACCGAGCAGGCGCTACTGACCGCCGGGCTCAAGAAGGGTCGGCTGATCAGCTTCGACGAGATGCATCCGTCGATGGCGAAGTTGCCGAGCCAGGACGCGGCGGCGCTGGCATATGCCGAGGTCTACGCGCTGGTCGGCTGGATGCACGAGCAGATCGGCTACAAGGGCCTCCGCGACGCGCTTGCGGCCCAGAAGGACGGCAAGAGTGCCCGCCGTGCCGTCTCCGAGGCACTGAAGAAGGACTGGGGCGCCGTCGACAAGGAGTGGCGTGCGCACCTCAAGGTATCGGCCGACACCAAGGCGCGCGCCGGCAAACCGATCAAG
>DASUFX010000434.1:0-2319 GCA_036274355.1 Kofleriaceae bacterium
CGCCCGATTCCGCAGAAGAAGCGCAAGCCGAGCAAGCAGGACAAGCGACGCTAGCGCACGCTAGCGCCCGGCGACCGCGCGCGGTTTCTCGTTGCTCGGGGCTGGCCGCAGGATGCGGTGACAGCTCCCGCAGGTCTCCATGATCTGACCAAACACGTCGGCGCGCTCCGCGGGATCGACGACCATCGTCGCCTGCGCCGCTTGCTCGCGCAGCCGCTCCGCCAGCGCGAACGTTTCCGCATTCGGCTTTCCATGCACCGTGCTGGCGATGTCGAGGTGTGTCGTCGCCAGAACGTTCGCGCCATCCAGCCAGCGTTGATCGCCTGAGCCGAGCAGGCCTTCCCACATCCGGGCCGCGGCCCATTGCTGGCGCTGGCTCTGCGCAGCAAGCGTGCGCTCGTCCGTTGGTGCGGCGACGAGCGCAACCAGCGGCGAAACATTCATCGCGTCGTGGCAGGAGGCGCATGCACGACCGAGGAGGCCCATGCCCGCGCCCGCACTCGCGACATCGTCCGCTCGCGCGATGCTATGTGCAGCCGCACGGATCTCGACGAGGTAGGGCTGCCAGCTCGCCTGCGAATCCATCTCGGTTGTCGCGATCCACAGCGCTTGCTCTCGGAGATCAGCAAGGCGACCGAGTGCGATGGCTTCTTGTAGATGCGCGGCGGCATCACCATGCGCACGATGATCGCGGAGCTCCGGCATCGCTGCGCCGGCAACACCAGTCGGCTGCGGCGCACTTTCGCAGGTCGCCAACGCCAAACCGACAGCCAGCCATCGCAGCATGACAGACGTAGGAGCATTTGCCGCGCCAGCGGCGTAAGCGCGACGCCGTCGGCGAAATGCGCAACGCAAGGCTTACGAGGGAACGCGCGGCACGGTCATCGAGTCGAACTCGCGACCCGTCGCATCGATCGCGTGGAGCGTGAGCTCGTCGACGCCGACCTCGACGTAGACGAAGTGAATCACGTCTTCAGAGAATGCGGTGAAGCGCGATTGCCCGACACTCTTGGTACCGACCCCACCACCGCCGGTCACGACGTACGCGACACCGTTCTGCGGCTTCATGCGCTCGTAGTCGTGATCGTGGCCGGCGAGCACCAATTGCACGCCGTGGCGCTCCAACACGGGTGCGAGCTTGTTGCGCAGCCTCGTATCGGAGCCGTGCGCACCCGACGAAAACGGCGGCCGGTGCATGTAGATGATCTTCCACGGCAGCTTCGTCGCCGCGAGATCGTGCTCGAGCCACTTCATCTGCGTCGTGTAGTCGGACTCGGTATCGAGCGCGACGAAGTGCACGCGACCGTAGTCGTACGAGTACCACTTCTCGCCGTTATCGCCGGGAAGGTTAAAGACCTCGCGGAACGGCGCGCCTTTCATCGTTTTGTAGTCGTGATTTCCCGCCGACGGAAAGAACGGGATGTTGCGAAACAGATCGCCGTACACGCCGAAGACGTTGTCCTCGTACTGACCGATGGTGCCGTCGTCGTACGCGAGATCGCCGGTGTGGATGATCAGGTCGTACGGCACCGTGTACATCTGATCGGCGAGCGCGTATTGATCCGCGCCACCGCCACCCGAATCACCGAACGCGAGGAATCGCACCGGTTGATCGCTATCGGCGCTCGGTGCGGTGCGAAAGCCGCTGCGCTGGTTCAACGTGCGCGTGCTGTCGGAGAGCTGATAGCAGTAGACCGTGCCTGGTTGGAGGTCGGTGGCCGACGACCAGATCTGCAGCTCGCCATCTCCTCGCGAGGCCGCCTTCTCGACGACGCCGGAGAGCTCGCCGACGATGCCGCCCGCTGGCGTCGTGATCGTGACGCGCTCGTCGCGATTCTTCGATACCCAACCGAGCTTCGCGCTGGTCAGCGTGACCTGCTGCAGATACGGCTGGCGTTGCAGAGCCGCCGAACCGTATGTCGTGGTGGCGCCATCGACGCAGGCTGTGCGCAGCTCCTCGACAGGAGACCGGCGTTCGGCAGCGTGTGACGTGTCGCCGACCTTCGTTGTCCCGATGTGACCTGTTACGTTGCCGCAAGCCGCCAAGCCCGCGAGCCCGATGGCTGCCGCTACTCGTACGAACATCGAATTTCCCCCCGCAGGTCCGGACAGGTAAGCACGTAAGGTTTCCCTGTCGATGCTGGAAGAATTCTGATCGCCGATGCTCGAAGATCCCTGATCAGGTCGCGTCACATCGTGCTCCGGGGACAAGTGTGCTCGCGCGCCTCGCCCGCACCGCGGCATCGGCGTTGCACTGACTCCGTACGTGGCACCTGAGCGGCACCGACTCGCGTTGATCGATCGGCTACTTCGGCCCTT
>DASUFX010000435.1:0-3458 GCA_036274355.1 Kofleriaceae bacterium
TCCTCAACACCTTGATCCCCAAGTACGCCACGGTCAATGTGCTATCGGACCCGGATGTGCGCGGCGGCATGAAGGAGTACTCCGACTGGCCGACGTTCCCCCAGCTGTTCATCCGGGGTGAGTTCGTCGGTGGCGCCGATATCGTGCGCCAGATGTTCGACAGCGGCGACCTCGAAAAGAAGCTCGGTGATCTGGTCACGCCGGCCAAGCCCGTGGCGATGACCGTGACCCCGCGCGCCGCCCAGGAGCTGGGCGCGGCGCTCAAGGAAGGCTCGCCCGGCGATGTCATCCACCTGACGATCACGCAGAGCTGGGAGCACCAGCTCGACCTCGGTGCCAAGGAGCCGACGCACGTGACGATCGAGACGAACGGCATCACCGTGCAGCTCGACCGCGCCAGCGCGCAGCGCGCGAACGGCGTGTCGATCGACTTCGTCGAGGACACGACCGGCGCCGGCTTCAAGATCGAGAACCCGAACCGCCCGCCGATGGTGCGCGAGATTCCCGCGAAGGATCTCAAGGCGCTGATCGACAGCGGCAAGGTCAAAGAGCTCTACGACGTGCGCACGCCGAAGGAGCGCGAGCTCGCGATGATCGCCGGCAGCAAGCTGCTCGACGACGCGACGATGAAGCAGATCGAGCAGATGCCGAAGGACACGCCGCTCGCGTTCCACTGCCACCATGGCCCGCGCAGCCGCGCCGCTGCCGAGCACTTCGTGAAGCAGGGCTTCAAGACGGTCTACAACCTCGCGGGCGGCATCGACGCGTGGTCGAACGACGTCGACCCGTCCGTCAAGCGCTACTAACGCACTCGCCGGGGTCGTCGTGGCTTGCCGTGCACGAGGGCTATGAGCTCGACGAGCTCGCGCTGTTCGTAGACTTTGTACTCGATGACAAACTGCGTGCGACCGAGCTGTAATCGGTAGAGTCCTCGCGAGCGCTGCCCAGCATACGGGAATTGGGCGAGCGTCTTACTTGCCGCCTCGAGCTCGTCGCGCAGCTGGCTTGGGCCTTGGCCGCGTTCCTCCCACCGCGCGACTTCTCGATCGACCGCTTGGTCGACCTCGTCCGTGACGCTGATGCCAAAGTTCTTCGGCGCGTCGGAGCTTCTCGAGGACTTCACCGATCGGCCTCACGCGGCCGGCAGCACTGTCTGCCAAGCCCCGCTCGATCGAGCGCAGATCCTCTTCGGTGTACTCGAAGTCGCCGCCCGGCTGCTCGATCGTCACTTCGACCTCGTCGCCATCGGGCAGCATCACATTTCGAATCACGACTTCGCGATTC
Organism: Kofleriaceae bacterium; assembly: GCA_036274355.1. Classification (GTDB taxonomy): domain Bacteria; phylum Myxococcota_A; class Polyangia; order Haliangiales; family Haliangiaceae; genus JABFXX01. Next base: position 1,285 of record DASUFX010000435.1, read on the forward strand.
TTCACGGTCGCCGTGAATCGCATCAACATGCCTCCAGAGTAGCAAACACACGGCGCGCACCACAGCAACCCACGCGCCAGCGCAACCGCGCGATCTCGCGAGCTACGCTGTCCGGTTTGGCCGGACGCCGGACGCGGACACGCGGAGACCGGACAACTACCGGACGCATTTCGCTTGAACGTCGACGGCGCTCGCTGCATCGTCGCCGCCGCTCATGCGTTTGTCCCCCGTGATCTTCGTCGCGCTGGCCGCGTGCGAAGGCGAAGGCATGCTTCGCCACCCGATGCCCGACGCGCCGCCGATCGGACCGACCGCGAACCCGGCGCGCGACATCCGCGAAACCAAGCTCCAGGTCGACGTGACCCAGCTCGCCGGCACGGCGACGATCGCGTTCGCGCCGGGTATGGCGGGGGCATCGCTCGAGGTCGGTGACCTGCAGATCAGCTCGGTCACCCGCGATGGTGAAGACGTTCCGTTCGCCATCACCGGCAAGCAGCTCGACCTCGGGCTGCCGGCGAACGACGCGCAGACGATGACCGTCGAGATCAAGTACAGCTACAAGCTGCACGAGAACTTCGATGGCCTATCGATGCGCGGGTTCACGTTCACGTGGCCGTACTTCTGCGGCGATTTGTTCCCGTGTCACTCTGCGCCGAGCGACGGCACCTTGTTCTCACTCGACGTGCAAGGCGTGCCGGCGGGCAAGACCGCGATCTATGCGCCGACGATCGCGAACGACGCGCCGTCGTACATGCTCGCGTGGAGCATCGACGATTACGTCGAGACGCCGCTCGGCACGACGACCGCGGGCACCGAGCTCTCGGTGTGGCATCGCGCGAGCGAAGCGACGACCGCGATGAACGGTACGCAGAACCTGGTCGCCGCGTTCGACTGGCTCGAGAAGACGATCGGTCCGTATCGGTTCGGCACGAAGGCCGGCACGGTGTCGGTCGCGTGGCCCGCCGGCGCGTACGGCGGCATGGAGCACCATCCGCGCTGGCATGTCGACGACAACTCGCTCGGCAGCCAGGAGACGAACGTGCACGAGGCCGCGCACGGCTGGTTCGGCGACGGCATTCGCATCCAGTGCTGGGAAGACTTCGTGCTGAGCGAAGGCACGGTCACGTACCTCGCAGGTCGCGCGCTCGACGTGGTGGCGCCGACCGTCGGTGCGCAGACGTGGACGAGCTACGCGAACGAGCTCGGCGGAATTCCGCCCGCCGATCCGGTGTGGCCGCAGTCGTGCGGGACGATCGACATCCTGAACGACAACCTGTACACGAACGCGCCGTACATCCGCGGCGCGTTCTTTTATCGCGCTGTGGCCGACAGGGTCGGCGCGGCGAAGCTCGACGAAGCGCTCGCCGCGTTCTATCAAGCGCATGCCGGCGGCAGCGCGACGATGCAGGACATGCTCGACACGATCAAGACGGTGACGGGCTACGACCCGACGACGTGCGCGCAGATGTGGCTGCGCTCTACCGTCCGCCCGACGCCGGCGGCTTGCCCGTAGGCGGAGTGGTCGCCGGAGGTGGCGCCGTAGGCTCCTGTGTCGGACAGCCCGTGTCGGGGCAGCGCGGCGCCGAGAGCTGGTTCTCGCCGTTACCAAGGATGAAGATCGCGCGCTTGATCGTGGCGCCATCCTTCTCGAACACGACGATGCTGCGCAGCGCCTCGACCCAGAACTCGTGATCGGTGATCGGAACCATGCGGTACTTGGCCGCGGCACTCGGGTCCTGCACGTAGAGCCGCTTTCCGGCGGCCACGAGCGTGAGCGGCAGCCCGCGGAAGTTGTACGTGCCGGCGAACGCGGCGACGGCGGCTGCGTCGGGGAACGCGGGCGGCTTGATGTCTTCGTTCGCGAGCATGCGGAAGATCTGCGTCGCGGTGGTGTCGATTGCCGAGGTTCTCGTCGCTGCGAGGATGACGAGGCCGCGACGCGTTTTTGGATCGAAGCCAACAAACGCGCGGAACCCGGCGGTGCCACCGGTCTGCCCGTAACGCCCGGCGCTGTCGATCTGCCAGCTGAGACTCTCGTTGTCGCCCTGTCGCTCGAGCTGGCTCTCCTGTGAGAGCCGCATCGCCGGGCGGAGCGTGCCTTTACTGCCGGCGTCGGCGTCGAGCTCGGCTTCGACGAATGCGAGCTGGTCGCGCACGCTCGAGATCATGCCGCC
>DASUFX010000436.1:0-15763 GCA_036274355.1 Kofleriaceae bacterium
GTTTCCCACGCGTTTGGTACCCGCGGGATGTCGTCGTCCTCCGCCACAGCTGGAATGTAGCGCCGCGGCTGCGCTAGGGTGCGGCCCATGACGAAAGCCCTCGCGTTCTGTGTGCTGCTCGCCGCGTGTGGAAAGCAGGCCGAGCCCGGCGCTGATTGGAGTCAGAAGCCGCTCGACGCCACGATCGAGAACAAGGTCAAAAACGTACCGTTCAAGATTTCGGTCCCGAAGGGCTGGAAGTTCGACGCGGTCGGTACGCGCAAGGAAGACGATCCGGATGAGATCACGAAGGAGTGGCGCCCGGACGTGAAGGACTACTTCAGCGAGCCGAGCGTTACGGTGGCCTACGCAGCGATTCCGGCAAAAGACCTGGACAGCTTCTTGAAGTACGTGATGGTCGACGACAAGAAAGACGTCATCGCGAAAAAAGAGCAGACACCCGACGGATTCGTGATCGTCTATCACACGAAGAACAAAGGCATCGTTCGCGTCGAGCTGCAGAAGAGCAAGGGCGACGTAGCGCTCACGTGCCGTGCGTCGCAGGCGAAGACCGGCGGCGTACCGAGCCCCGACGCCACGATGGCATGGCTCGAAAAGATGTGCGGCTCGCTCACGCTGCTCTGAGCTGGTAGCCCGCACCGTGGCTGCTACGGTGCACGGCATGAGGACCGCGGTCGTGCTCTGCGTGCTCGTCGCAGCGTGCCGCAAGGAATCGGAACCCCGCACCGACTGGAGCCAGACCGCGCTCGACACGACGATCGAGAGCACCGTCAAAGACGTGCCGTTCACTCTGTCGCTGCCTCGAAGCTGGAAGTTCTCCGCATCCCACGAGCGCAAGGAAGTCGATCCGGAACAGCTCACAAAAGAGTGGCGCCCGGACCTGAAGGACTTCTACGACGAACCGAGCGTGACCGTTGCCTACGCAGGCGCACCGGCCAAAACCCTGGACGCGTTCGTAAAGGAGACCCTGCTCGATCCGACCAAGGACGTGATCGAGAAGGAAGCACGGACCGCCGACGGCTACGTCATCGCGTATCACACACCGGGCAAAGGCGTCGTTCGCGTCGAGATGCTCAAGACCAAGGGCGATGTGTCGCTCTACTGCCGCGGGTCGCAGGCACGCGGCGGCGGTGTGCCGAGCCCCCTGGCGACGCTGGCGTGGCTCGAGAAGGTCTGCGACTCGCTGACACTGCTCTAACCGGAAGATGTTCCGGCAGGTGATCCGATGCGGCCTCTAGTCAAACGCAAGCGCTAACAGTCACCGGGGCACGAGGTCGCGGTCTCGCCGCCGTTGCATGCGCCGTCGCCGCAGATCGTCGGACACGCACCGCAGTCCGCACTGCACGACGTGCAACTCTCGACCGAGCTGCACGCCCCGTCACCGCAGTGCGGAGCCGCTGGATCGCACGCCCCGCCCGGCGGACATAGCGGCGAGCACACCGACCAGCAGTCGAGATCCGCACAGCCGACGGCACCGTCACCATCGGCATCGATCTGGGTTCGACACGCCTCGTACGTGTTCGCCGAATCGCGGCGCAGCTGGTAGGTCACCGCGCCGGCGCTGTTCTGTGGATCCGTCGCGGTGATGAACACGCCGCTGTCGCCGTTCGTGAATGCGCGATGCTCGGCGAGAACCGGGCCCGTGATCGGAAGCTGCTGCCAGCTCGTGCCATCCCATTCCCACGTGTCGCTGTAGATGATCGGTGCGAACGTCGCACCGTTATTGCCGCCGAACAGCACGAGCCTCCGGCGCGCCGCATCCCAGGTCAGGCTTGCGCCAATGCGAGCCGCTGGCCCGACGACAGACATACGTTGCGTCCATTGCGTGCCATCCCATTCCCAGGTATCGCCGACCGGAGCGCCACTGCCGCTGCCGCCGAACAGCACCGCGCGCTGACGCACTGGATCGTACGCGAACGCCGGTGCGACGCGTCCGGGTGGAAGATTCGTCGCCGGCGTCACGTTCGTCCAGTTCGTGCCGTCCCACGTCCAGGTCTCCGAGACGTACGTCGGATTCGTTCGCGGCTGCGTGACGCCACCGAACAGGACAAGACGCTTCGCGACGGGATCGTAGGTCATCGCTGCGCCAATGCGCGCCGACGGATGCGTTGCCGGCGACGCCTGGGTCCACGTCCCGTTCCAGCGCCATGTCTCGTCGAAGTCAGGGCCATTCGGATCGCTGCCACCGAACATCACGAGCTCGTCGCGTGCATCGTCGTATGCCATCGCCTGCAGCCCACGCACTGCGATCTGCGATGTCATGCGCTGCCACGTGTAGCCGTCGAGGATCCAGGTCAACCGGCCGATGCTGTCGTAGAGCACAGCGCGTCCACGACGCGGATCGCTTGCCATCGTCGCGTACATCGGGACACCAGGCTCGCGCCGGAGCGGCAGCAATTGCCACTGGCTTCCGTTCCAGGTGAGCGTCTGATCGAGCGCGCCGAGCGACGGGCTCAGCATGCCGCCGAACTCGATCACCGCCGGCGTGAACGGATCGGTGACGGCGACACCGGCCTCGAAGTTTGTGGGTGGATCCGCGATCCGACTCCAGCTCTGACCGTCCCAGCTCCACGTCTGCGCGAGCGAGGTGTACGGCATGTTCGGGTTGGCCAGGCCGACGGCAAGCACGTGCTTGGTGATCGGATCGTACGCAAGCGCTGCCTTCCCGAGGAGCGGCATCTGCTCCGCCTTCTCGACCCACGCGGTGCCATCGAATTCAGATGTCTTCGACGCGGCGCCGTTATCCTGAACGAGCACCAAGCGCCCGCGCGACGGATCGTACGCGAGCCCATTGCCCTGCCCGAAGCCTGACGTCGTCGGCGCATCCGCGAGCCGCGCCCAGGTCGTGCCGTCGAATTCCCACGTCTGCTTTGGCATCGTGTCTGCGCCGACGATGACGATGCGCTCGCGACCACTGTCGTACGCCATCGTCCACTGCGTGGTGCGGCCGACCGGAGGCGCGACCGGGGTATCGACCGCCGTCCAGCTCGTGCCGTCCCACAGCCAGGTGTCGTTGAGCGCGAGGCCGCCGAACAACACGACACGATGGTGCGCGGCGTCGTACGCCATCGCGGCGCCCGAGCGAGCCTGCGGAGCGACAGGCGGTGTGATCTGGCGCCAGCCGCGCTCGTCGTACTCCCAGGTGTCGGCGAACACCTCCGGCTCCGTCGAGGTACCACCGAGCCCGCCGAACAACACGACGGTGCGCCGATCGACGTCGAAGGCCATCCCATGCAGCCGGCGCGCAAACGGCGACAACAACGAGGTTGGCGCCCACCGCGCTGGCTCGGGAACACACCCACTCGCGCAGCCGTCGTGGCCGATCAAATCGCCATCATCGCACTGCTCGCCGCGAACCGGATCCAGCCGACCGTTCCCGCACGTCTCGTCGGACAAGCAGTCGGCGGCGCAACCATCACCGACGATGTTGTTGCCGTCGTCGCAGGCTTCCTCGGGATCCTGGCGGCCGTTGCCGCAACCGCCCGGCAAGCACACGCCGTCGTAGCAGCGCGCGGGTGTCATGCCGGCGAGCGTGCACTCGGCGAACTGATTGTGGTCCTTGCACGCGGCGAGCTGCTCGGGCAGCGCGCAAAGATCCTGGTCGTAGGTGTCGAGGTGCACGCACTCGAAGCCCTCGGGACACACGCGCCCATCGCCGCATTCAACTTGCCGCGGATGCAAGCACCCCGCTGCGAGCAGGATGCACACGACCCGCAGAAAACCCTCCACCCGACCATCTTACGGCGAATCGAGGTGGGCGTGGGATCAGCCGAGCGTGTCGCCCATGCCGTCGGCGAGCTCGTCGGCGAGGTAGCCGCGCGAAAGCTTGCGGCCCGGCTGCTCGAGATAGAAGTAGTGGCAGCGATCGCGGTCGCTCCACACCACGTGCTCGACAGAGGCATGCTCGCCGGCCTTGCTACCGACCAGCACGGTGACCTTCTCACCAGCCGCGAAGCGGGCGATGCGTGAGCTCGCCATCTTGCTTCGAGTTATACCGCGGACTGGCTTATCGAGGTGCTGCGCCGTCACGACCCCCCGGCTCATACCACGCACGCTCTACAACGCTTCAACTTCCTAGTCGCTCCCGGTGTTCACCGGCGATGGCACATCGAGTCATCGACGCTGCACCTTCGCGGCCTCACCTAACGTACACGTCGCGCAAACGCTGCGACGCTCTAGTCGGGATCGACGCCCTGGCGCAGATAGCTGACGGTGTCGACGAGCGTCAGCTGGGGATCGCGCGGCGCAAAGCCGAGCTCGTGCTGCGCCTTCGACGAATCGATCCACCAGTAATGCTCTGCCATTTCGACGCTGATGCGATCCACCGGCGGCTCTTTGCCGCGCCAGCGGTAGAGCTCCTCGACGATCGACGCGCCCCACTTGTTCACCTTCGGCGGCAACTTGAGCCGTGGCGGCGAGACGTTCGCGATGCGACCGAGACGCGCAAAGAATTCCTTCGTCGTCCAGTTCGGGCCGCCGAGCAGGTAACGCTGCCCGGATTTGCCGCTGCCGAGCGCGTTCGCCGTCGCGATCGCAGCATCGCGCGCGTCGACAAAGTTGATGCCGCCATCCGGAATCGATGGGATCTGGCGCTTGATGAACTTGCGGACGTCGCCCGTCGACGACAGGCGGCGATCGCCGGGGCCGAGCAAGAGGCTCGGGTTGACGGCGACGACCTCGATGCCGAGGCGCTCGCCGTGCTCGAACGCGAGGCGCTCCTGGTAGATCTTCGACGCGTAGTACGGCCAACCGGCAACGATCTCTTCGGCGTATGGCGCGTTCTCGTCGAGGATTTCTTCGCGCTTGGAGACGCCGATCGTGCCCGAGGTCGACGCGAGCACCATGCGGCGCACGCCCGCGGCGGCCATGCGATCGAGCACGCGGCGCGTGCCATCGACGTGCAGACGCATCATGCGCTGACCGTCGTCCGGATCACGCGAGACTGCACCTGCAAGGTGGAATACAGCGGATACACCGTCCAGTGCGCGATCGAGCTCGTCGCCCGCGAGAACGTCGCCGCGGACGTGCTCGACACCGATGCTCTCGAGCACCGCAGAGCGGGTACGCGCGAGGCCACGCACGATGTGGCCCTGCTCGACGAGCACCCGACACAGGTGCTCACCTAGGAATCCGGTCGCGCCCGTAACGAGCACGGAGGTTTTCATGGCTGGGCCTCCTCTTCAGCGACAGTCTTGCCTTGTGACTCGAGCCACTCGGCCATCGGCGTGGTGCCCGCGTCGCCGAGCGTCCACGCAGCTTCGCGCGGCGCGAGCCGGCGGATCACGCTCTCGACGTGATGGGTGATGTTCTTGTACTGCGCGGATCGGGTCTTCTCGCCCGCCAGCTCGACGATCTTCTCGTACGGCAGATAGGGACCGACGTACGCGGCAACGCGCTCGCCGCGCTTCGGTAGGTAACGGCCCTTCGGCATCGCATCGTGCGTGCGGTGCAAGTACATCGGCAGGATGCCGCACTTGTTCTGCATCGCGAGGTACCCGAGCGACGGCTTGAAGTCCGCCATCACGCCGGTCTCGCTGCGCGTGCCCTCGGGGAAGATGAGCAGGATGTAGCCATCGCGGATCACTTCGCCGGCAAGACGCAGCGATTCGCGCAGTGAGCCGTGGCGCTCCATCGGCACCACGTTCGTGAAGTTCTCGAAGTACATCCGGCGCACCGGATCCTCGAAGAAGTAGTCCTTCGCGCCGAGCGCGACGAGCGCTTCGCCTTGCTCGCCGAGCGCATACTTGACCAGGCCGGTGTCGAGGTGGCTCGCGTGGTTCGCCGCGACGATGTACCCGCCGAACGGTGGCACGTGCGTCGAGCCGTAGATATCGGTCTCGAGCACGCGCTCGTACAGCGCGCGCATACCGCCGCGCAACGCGCGACGACCGAGCGACACGAGCGGACGCGGCACATTGATGTCGTCGTCGGCATCGGCCTCGGCGGCCTTGCTGTCCTTCTTCTTGCCGGGAACGCCGCGCTGCAATTCCTGCTTCGCGCCGAGCCGCGACACGAGCTTCTCGACATCCGCGACCGTCTCGAGCCCGGTGAGCTCCGCGGGATCCGGCAGCGTGACGCCGGCCGATTCGATCGCGACCGCGAGCTCGGTGAACATCAGCGAGTCAAACCCGAGGTCGGCGAGCGGCGTGGCGCTCGTGATCGTGCCGCGTTTCTTCTGCGAGACGTCGGCGAGCACGTCGAGGATCCACGACGACGAATTTGCCGGCGACGCCTGCGCCAGCTGCTTCACGTCTGCCCCGCCCTTCGCGGCGCGCTCGAGTCGCTGCAGCTCTTTGACGACCTCGCGGCGCTTGATCTTGCGCGTGGACGTTTTTGGCAGATCGAAGTCCCACAGGTGGAAGACCTTGAGCCGCTTGTAGAGCGGCAGGCCCTTGCTGACCTTCTTGATGTGCTCGCGCACTTGCTCGCGCACGTACTCGCGATCGCCGGGCTTGGCTTCGTAGTCTGGCACGATGAGCGCCGCGACCGTCTCGTGACCTGCATCGCCTGGTAGAGCGACGACGCTGACCTCTTTGACGTAGTCGCTGTCGCCGTAGAGCTCCTCCAGCTCGTCGGGATAGACGTTCTCGCCGCTCGGCCCGAGGATCATCTCCTTCTTGCGGCCGACGATGTAGAGGTTGCCCTCCTCGTCGATCTTGCCGAGGTCGCCCGTGTGCAGCCAGCCGTTGATGATCGTCTGCGCCGTCGCGTCGGGATTCTCGAAGTAGCCCGTCATCACGTTCGGGCCCTTCGCGATCACCTCGCCGATGCCGTTCGCGTCGGGGTTGTCGATGCGGACGTCGATGCCGGGCAGCGGCCGACCGACCGAGCCCGGGATCAGCTTGTCGCCGGGCCGCGTCACCGTGAGCACCGGCGCCGACTCGGTCATGCCGTAGCCTTCGTACAGGTTGAAGCCGAGGCCGCGGAACGCCTTCATCGTATCCGGCGGCAGCGCTGAGCCACCCGAGATGAGCAGGCGCATGCGGCCGCCGAGCTTGCGGTGCACCGGGAAGAACAGCAGCTTGCCCGTGCCGACGTCCCACGGCAGCTTGTCGCGCAGCGACCGATTGAGATCGACAATCGAATCGAACGCCTTCTCGACGAGGACACCGGCGTCCGACACGTTCTTGTAGATCTTGCGCTCGAGCAGCTGCCACAGCGCGGGCACCCCGACCATGCCGGTGACGCCTTCGTCTTCGAGGGCGCGCGCGAGCGAGTCGGCCTCGATCTCCTCGAGGTAATCGATCGACGCGCCGTGAAGCAGCGGCATCAAGAAGCCTGCGGAGAACTCGAACGTGTGGTGCAGCGGCAGCACGCTGAGCAGCGTGTCGTGCTTGTACAGCGTGAACAGCGACGACAGCTTGCTCACCACCGACGTGAAGTTCTTGTGCGTGAGCATCACGCCCTTCGGCGTGCCGGTCGTGCCGCTCGTGAAGATCAACGACGCGAGCGTGTCGCCCTTCACCTCGGGGCGCACCGCGCCGACCGAGACGTCCGGTTCGGTGAGCAGCTCGTCGTAGGCGAGCACCGAGCGGCCGAAGAACTGCGCGAGCGCCGGATGCGCCGGCGACCACACGATGTTGATGTCGTCCTCGTCGTCTTCGGGCCCGACCGGGATCGCGAGATTCGCCTCGCCAGCGAGCCGCTCGGCGACCTTGCGCGACATCACGATCGCCTTCGCGTCGCTCACCTTCATGAGGTTCTGGACCTCGGCGAGCGTCAGCTCCTTGTCGAGCGGCACCGCGGCGGCACCGGCGAGCAGGATCGCGAAATACGAGATGCCCCACTCCGGGCGGTTCTCGCTCATCAGCATCACGCGGCTACCCGGGCCAACGCCCTGCTGGCGCAGCACGCCCGCACCTTGCCAGGCGAGGTCGCCCATCTGGCCGTACGTGTACGAGATCGGCTCCCCGCCCTCTTCCTTGCGCAAGAGGCGCAGCGCCGGGCGATTGCGATGGAGCTTGATCGTCGACTCGAACAGCTCGATCAGCTCCTTGTACGTGTAGACGGTCTTCGGCTTTGCGCCGAATTCTTCGTCGAGCTTGTCGAACGTCCACTTCTGGAGGCCAGGGAAGTGGGTGTCGAGCCAGTACGCGCGCCAGTCGACGAGATGCGGCGCCCAGAGCAGCTTGTCTTGGTCCGCCGGCGACACACGAGCCCACAGCGCGCGCATGTTGTCGCAGCGGAACGCGATGTCGTGGTCGGTCGTGAACGGCTTGAACAGCTCGACGAGCTCGTTGATCTGCCCCGTGAAGATCGACACCTTCTGCAGCTCGTCGCGCGCGCGCTCTGCGAGCGCCTCGATGCGTGGCGCGCCCCACTTCGGCAGCTTCTCGTCGATGACCTTGATCAGGCCGTCGGCGATGCGTTTGAACATCGGCGCCGACCGCGCCTCGAACTCCTCATAGGAAACCGGCATCGCCTCGAGCCGCGCGCGCAGCTTGCTGCGCAGCTTGTCCTCGCCGCGATCGGCTTTGTCGCGATGATGCCTGCGCACCGCGAGGCCGGTGAGCTGAGTCAATCGCTTGCTCGAGATCCGGTTCGCGTCGGACGAGCCGAGCTGATAGACCGGCTCGTGCTGGTTCGACAGGATCGCTGCAGTCGCGAGCAGCATGCCCGAAGCGATGAAGTCGACCGGAATGACGTCGAGCGCGGTGTCCTTGCCCACCGGGACACTACGGTGCCCCTTGAGCATGAGGTACATCAGCGGCGCGGTCGTGTTGAAGCCTTCGTTCCAACCGGGGAACGGATAGCGTACGGAGCTCTCGACGACCGCCGGCCGCACGATCGTGACGGGCACCGACTTGTCGCTGAGGATGATCTGCTCGCCGAGCGACTTCGTATACGTGTACGTGTTCGTCCAGCCCCAGTGCCGCGCGCGCTCCATGCCCAGCTTCGTGAGCACGTCGTTCAGCCAGATCTTGCGCTCGCGCGCGACGGCGATCTTCAGATCGTCCTCGTCGTCGGGATCGCGGCGTTGCGCGCGTAGCGACTCCGCCGCTTTCTCGCGGAACACCGAGATGTGCTGGCGATCGTTTGCCTGATCGCGAGCCTGATCGATGATCTTCTGGCAGTCGGCGATTTCCGCCGCCGGATCGAAGTCACGATCGAGGAGCTCGTCTTCATTGCCCCAATCGCGTGCGATCGCGCTCGACCGCGGGAAGTAGCCGACGATCGGCTCGTCTTCCCACACGTCGCCTTCGCGCTGGCCAGCGACGAAGCAGGTCGACACGTGGACGAGTCGCGCGTTTAGCTTCTTCGCGAGATCGAGAACGTTCTTTGCGCCCATCGCGTTGATGCGCAGCGCGCTCTCGAGCGACGGCGCGAACGACACGAGGCCCGCGCTGTTGATGATGACGTCGACCTTGGTCTCTTTGATCTGCTCTTCCGTGAAGTTGCAGAGCGGCCGGCCGATGTCGCCGGGCACCGCGATGATCTTCGAGCGCATGAACGCCTCGTAGCCATCGCCGTACTTCGCGCGCAGCGGATCGAACACCTCGACGGTCGCGACCTTCTTGTAGAAGCGCTCGTCGGCGGTGTTACCGGCGCCTGGGCGCACGAGGCAATAGACGGCTCCGACGTCCGGATAACGATCGAGAAGCATGGACAGCGCGACCTTGCCGACGAAGCCGGTCGTGCCGATGAGCAGAATGCGCTTGCCGCGGAAAATCTCGCCGACGTCGAGCCGCGGCTTACCGGTAATCGGCTCGCGCAGCGGTGGCAGCGGCGTCTTCAGCGCATCCGGCCACGGCTTGGTAGGCGAGCCTGCGCCCCACTGCGCCTCGGTCTCGAGGAAGTAGCCACCCTTCGACGCGTTATGTCCGTTGCCCGCGCCCATGGCTCACATCACGTCGCAGATCATGTACGGCGGGTGATGCATCATCGAGATCTGCGCGCTGCGACCCATCGTGCCGCGCGCCATCGCGATGGCTTCGGCGATCGAGCCGGCCGTCTCCCAGCCCATGATCTGCGGCACCGTCGCGTTGTCGGCACCGACGACGATCACGCGGCTCACCTTCTCGCGGCCGCGCTGGCCCCAGTACCACATGAAGCACGGATGCGCGCCGTGGTACGCGTTGCCGCGCCGGTACATCTCGATGTAGCTCGGGTTGTATGCGAGCTCGTCTTGGTACTTCTTCTCGATCGTGTACGCGTCCGTCGTCTCGGTGAGGATGCGGTTGAAGAACTCGATGTAGCTCGGGTGGTGCACCGGATCGAACTTGTCCGAGCACGGGTGCGTGATGATCAGAACGCCGCCATCGCGCAGGATCGGCTGGTTCCGATACATGTGATAGAAGTAGCCGAGCGCCATCACCTGCACGAGCAGCGGATTGAGCGCCTTAGAGTTCACGTTGTACGGCGAGATGTACGGGATGCCGTAGATCATGATGTCGGCAGGTCCGTCGACCTCGACACAGTTCTGCTCGTTCTGTTTCTGCAGCGTGCGGTTGTGCGTCGGATCGCACGCGCCCGCGTAGCAAGCGATCAACTCGTACGCCGCCGGCGTGCGCATGAAGATCTCGCGGCGCGCCGTGAACGGCAGCTTGTCGAGCGTCCACTTCATCGCCTGGTACTTCAGGCGATCGGTCTCGGTGAAATCGTCCTCGTTCTTCGTCAGGAACGACAGCGGGCCGTCGAACGCGCGGTTGTTCAGCACGGTCTCGATGTGAAAGACCTTGAGCGTCTTCTCGACGAGGTCGCCCTGCCGCTTGAACGAGTGGCTCAAGTAGCTCTTCGGCGGATCCATGTACGAGTTGGACTGCACGATGCCGTGCGGCGTGTGATGCGCCTTGAGGCTCTCGTATCCACACAGGCCAACGGCCATCGACTTGTGGCCGCCGTTCATCGGCACGAAGTTCAAGTTGACGTAGATCGTGAGGTCGCTCTCGGCGACGCGCTTGTTCATCTCGACGAGCTCGCCGTGCGGCGTCTTGCCGAGCAGAACCATGCCGTCGGGGTCGCAGCCATCGTGGTTGTACAGGCGATCCGGCCAGTACTCGTCCCACACCTTCTGGCCGACCATCCGCTTGATCTCCCAGTCGTGCATGCGGCGATGCAGACCGAGCGCGATCACGATGTGCACGTCATCGACGCCGTGATCGGCGAGCATCTCGCAGACGATCTCGAGCACGAGCTGCCGCACGTCGGGCGTGCGCATGATCGGCAGCGGCATCGAGATGTCGTCGACCGCGATCGTGACCTTCATGCCCGGGCGCAGAAGCGCGTGCAGCGGCTCGCTATCCTCCGGGTTGTTCAGCGCGTAGCGAATCGCAGCCTTCGGATTCGCGACGGGCGTCATCGGCCGCTTCGGATAGATGACGCGCGTGCCGACCGGGAGATCCTCCATCATGAGGTTCTCGCCGTAGAACATGATGCGCGGCGCCGAGTCGGTGTCGATCGTGACGATGTGCTCGCGTGCGTGGCTGCGGAGCTTGGGACGGATGGCGCGCATTAGTTGTGTCTCCGAATCGAGCGGGGCCCACTCGGACGAGCGAGCCCTTGCGGGCGGCGGTCGGCTGCACGGCGTGGCTCTTCATCGAGATCGAGCACCGGCCAGTCGTAGCTGCGCGCGAGCGAGCGCAGCCGGAAGTCAGGGTTGCACGCGGTCGGATGTCCGACGACGGCGAGCATCGGGTAGTCGCTGAACGAGTCCGTGTACGCCCACGACTCGGCGAGATCGACGTCGTGCTGCTTCGCGTACGCGCGCATGATGTCGGCCTTCGTCGCGCCGGCAACAAACGGCTTCTTCAGCTTGCCGGTCGCGTAGTGATCGACGAACTCGAGCTGGTTCGCGATCAAGTCGTCGGCGCCGAGATACTTCGCGAGCGGCCGCATCGTGAAATCGAGCGCGCCGCTGACCAGCACCTGACGCACGCCGGCGCGCCGGCTCTCGTCGATCAGCTCCTTCGCGCGCGGATAGATGTTCGGCTTGATGACGTCCTCGAACAGCTCGTCGGCGAGAACGACGAGGCGATCCTCGCTCGCGCCTTCGTACGAGCGATAGAAGATCTCGTTGAACCATTTGCGGCTGAGCTTGTCGGCCGCCCAGAAGACGGGAATCGACAGCGCGGTCTGGATCGTGCGACGCGTGCTCTCAGCGATCGACGCGTGCCGCGCCGCATAGAACGCAAACGCGTGAACGATGTTGATCTTGATGAGAGTCCCGTCGACGTCATAAAACGCCGCGGAATTCTTATACTTCGGCGAGCCCGGGTGCATCGGGAGTCGCTGCACTCTGGCCCACGGTGCTGCGAAGTGTCAATGCCCAGAAACCGTAGCGAAGTGCGAAGCATGCTACGCATCCGCTCGTGCGAATCCCGGTCTGGCTCACGCTCGGTATTGCGGCGCTCGTTATCATTTTCGGCGCTTACCGGATCTACCTCGCCACTCGGCCTGCCACCGACGAGGAATCGGACGGACCACCGCGCCGTGGCTTCTACAGAATGAGTAAACGTACGCACCTGTTCGTCGGGGTTATTTATCTGCTCCTCGGCGCAGGCCTCATCGCGACCTCGTTCGGCTTCAATCCGTTCGGCAACAACATCGGCCCGACCACCGAGACGCCGTCGAAGGACAAAGCGCCGACGAAGACCGGCGTACCGACCGATCAGCTCCCGAAGCAGTAGTCGCTAGAGGATCTGGAGCTTGCGACTGTGCTCGGCGGCTTCGCCGATGTACTCGAGCACCTGCGGGTGCGTGAGGATCAAATCGCGGAAGTCGCCGGCCGGAAGACAGAGCGCGAGGCTCTTGCCCGCTGCAATGACCTCGCTCTGGAACACGCCGCCGGCGAGCAGCGCGGTCTCGCCGATCAGCTCGCCCGGACCGACGGTCGCGACGTTGCTGCCGCCGCGCTTCACGAAGAAGCGACCAGCGAGCACGATGTAGAGACCATCGGGGCGCTTGTTCGGCGTGAGCAGCTTGGTGCCCGGCTCGATCTCGAGGAACTTGAAGCGCGCGGCGATCTCGGCGCGCTGACCGGCGTCGAACGGACGGAACAGCGGGCTCGTGCGCTGCCAACGATCGACGAGGCGATCGCGCACGAAGCGAAGCACTGCGGAGAGGACCTCGCCGTGCGTCGCGAGCACCATCGAGAGCGTCTTGCGATCGATGCGCAGTAGCTCGGCATCGAGCGTCGCGGTGACCGTCGCGGAGCGCGGCTGATCGGTCATCAGCGCGACCTCACCGATGAACGCGCCCGCGCCCATGCGCGCCATCTCGACGCGCGGCGGACCTTCAGCCGAGACCGACACTTCGCCTTCGCAGATCACGTAGAGCGCGTCACCCGGATCGCCTTCGTGGAACAGGATTTCGTCCTTGGCGAGGTGAACGAGCGTGAGCTGCTGGACGAGCGAACCGAGCGCCTCTTGCGAGAGGCCGGCGAACAATGGCGTCGATGCGAGCGCTTCGGCGGCCGCGATGCCGACGATGCGCGGCTCGGGCAGCGGAATGTCCTCGATATCCTCGATGTCGTCGATTTCGAGCTCGGTCGAGTCTTCGATCGCATCGACCGACATGTCGCTGTCGTCGTCGGGTGCGTCGATCTCGACGGCCAACGGCTCGGAGTATTCCTCGGCGGTCTCGATGGGCGTGGCGTCCTCGGGTGCGCCCTCGCCGTCGATCGGAATGACGTAGACGCCGGAGTTTTCTTCGCGCTCGAACGAGTCGGGCACCTCGTCCTTGAGGCTGATCGACTCGATCGGTTGATCGGGCGGTAGCGAGATCGGCTTGCTCTTCGTGCGCGGAATCGAGAGCGGCGGCGGGGTCGAATTCGGATTGCGGTTGCGCTTCGATTCGTCCTGCGCGCTCGGCACCGCGACCGGGACAGGCGTGTTCTTGCGTGGAACCGCGAGCTGATCGGGCGTGAACTTGCGCGGAATCGCGAGCGCTTCCGGCGTCACTTTGCGCGCAATCGCGATCGGCGGTGCGAGGGTGTCGCCGCGTGGTCGCTGGCCGTCGGTGTGCGCGGCATGAAGGCCGCTGCCGCGACCGGCGCGCAGAGCCTGGACCTTCTCGTCCTCGGCAAGCTTGGGATTCGCGTCGACCATCGACATCGCGCGCGTCGGGCCTTGGCCGACTTGCTCGTTCATCGAAGCGAGCCGCTGCAGCGCATCGTCGTTCTTGGGATCGATCTGGAGGATCAGCTTGCAGACCGCGATCGCCTGGACCAGGAAGCCGCTCTGCGCATAGCGATCGACGGAGCGGGCGTAGGCGCCGATCGCGTCCTTGTCCTTGCCGAGCCGCCGGTAGGTCTCGGCCACCCGCTTGGACCACTGGGCATCGCGGGGCTCGAGGCGCTCGAGCTCGAGATAGGCCGCGAGCGCGCGCTTGTACTTTCCAGAGGCAGTCGCCTCGGACGCTTCAGCGCGCAGCTGCCTGATGTCGCGGGCCATCGAGGTTCGCCACTATATAGCAGTACGAGGTCAGATCGGATCGCCCGAAGGGGCGACAGTTTGTTGCCGCAAACCCGCGAGATAGCCGTCGATGATCCGCCTTGTGACGGGCCCGGCCGCACGCGGATTGCCGTCGAGGCGGGTGACCGGCACCACCCCGCGGACCGCGCTCGTCACGAACATTTCATCGGCGCCCTGCACCTCCGCCAAAGTCAGCCGCCGCTCGGCTGCCTTGATGCCCGTTGCCGCACAGGCCGCGAGCACGCGTGCGCGGGTCACCCCCGGCAAAATTCCGATCTCGGTCGGCGGCGTCGCGACCGCACCACCGCTGACGATAAAGACGTTCGCAGTCGCGCACTCGACAACATCGCCATCGGCACCGAGCCGCAGCGCTTCATCGGCACCGGCGTTCGCCGCGAGCTCACGGGCGAGCACGTGATCGAGGTATGCGAGCGTCTTGTGCGCGACACCCGTTCTGCGCGGCAGCGGCCAATCGACGACCGCCAGGGACAGCTCTTTGGGTTGCGCCGGAAGCGGCTCGACAATCACGATCGCGCGGCCGGGACCGAGCGTCGCGGGGCGCGCAACCAGTGCGCCGGGGCCGCGGGTCAGCACGACGCGGATCCGCTTCTCGCCGGGGCCCGAGCTTGCGAGCGTGCGTTGAACGGCGTCGGCGGCGCGATCCTGATCGATGGTTCTGAGCCGGAGGTGCGCAGCCGATGCGTATAGGCGCGTCAGATGCGCGTCGAGATCGATCGCGACCTCGTCCCACGTGCGAAAGACTTCGAAGACACCGTCGCCGAACAGGAACCCACGATCGAAGATCGAGATCGTGGCGTTCTCTGGAGCGACCAGCATCCCGTCGATCGAGACCGCGAGCACGCGGCGAGGATAGCAGCGAGGCCGCTACTGCGCGGCTTCGCCGAGCACGTCTTGCGCAGCGCGCATGTCGGACTGCGCGGCGAGTCGCCACACCGAATCCATTTCGTGCGCTGGAACGCCGACCGCGAGGCTCGCCTTGTACGCCGTGATCGCCTTCTTCAAGAAGCCGTAGGCGCCCGGGCGCAGCGTGCGCCGTAGATCGGCGGCGAGCGGCTCGACGAGCAGCGAGATCGCGAGGTCGTGATACAGCGCGCCGATCCGGTACTCCGCGGCGAGCTGAGCGACGCCACCCGCTTCGGCGATCGCGCGGTAGCGACTCACGGCGTCTCCGGTCGCGTCCTCTTTCTCCCACACCACGAGGCGCTCGCGCGGACGCAGCGCATGGACGCGGACGAGTGCGCGCTCGGCGGCCGTCCATGCATCAGCGATCTTCGTGGACACGCCAGATAGCGGCGTGCCTGGCGGCGGCTGGATGTCACCGGCGCCGCTGC